>NZ_VOZA01000071.1:0-8690 GCF_013420015.1 Acinetobacter sp. YH12039
GAATAAGGATTTAATCATTAAGCAGCATTGGATAGCTGCGTCGGAGTAGGTTTGATTTCGCCCTTGTTTGCCTTTTGATGGAGCATACCATTGCGTAGCAGGATCAAACCAAATGGCAATATTTCCGAGACTCATGAGTGCTCGGTTATATGCGGGCCAATTGGTTGTGCGATAGATTTTGTGTGTAGGCTTCTTCATTTGAAAATTATATCGCTGAAAAAGCCTTTACAGATAGGTTTGTGCAACAAAGCCGCTAGCAGCTATAATTTCAGCTGCAACTTTCTCAGCCGCATCAAGATTAATATCTGAAACAACAACTTTTGCCCCTTGTTGAGCAAGAAGCAGCGCTGTACTTCGCCCAATACCCGAACCTGCACCTGTAACTAAAGCCACTTTATTATTAAAACGTGTTGACATCATAAACCTCTCTTTTTTATAAAATGAGCATGTGAGCCATACTCGTGCTTGAAACGTTTTAGACCCTATTTCTGCACTTGAATTGCAAATTGAACTACATGACATTTTCCGTTATGTAACTTGCCTTCATGACGTTCTTGTTCTCCCACATAAAAATGATAAAGATGATCATTTTTAAATACTGAAAGAAACGACATTGGATCGTACAAATAGTTAATATCTTTCGGACCACCGGTTTGATAATCAATCTGCTCTTTAGAATAAATCTCTCCAATAAACCAGCCATTGTTTGTCAATGCTTGACGTATCCCAGTGAGAACATTGAATTGAGTATTTTCATCAAAATGCCCATACACACACATCACATTTTGATAACACTCTCTTGGCCATTCGACATCATTGAGATCAATATTTCTAAGTGTGAATTCAAAACCAGCTTGCTGGGCTTTTGTAGATAAGTGTTGCATAGCAACTTTTGAGTAATCCCATATTTCTGCTGAAAATGAATCATTTTGCTGTTTCGCTTTATTAGCCAAATAAAGGATATTCCTCCCCTCACCCTCTGCTATAGCAAGAGTTTTTCCCACAATTGGAATCTGATCTGCTATCTGTTGAATAAAATGATTGGGCGAAATGCCATACAGATCCTGTGTTTGCGAATAAAGATTATCCCAATGCTGATTCATATCTTTTCCCAATGATTGAAAAAATTAAGCTGTGAATTCTTTAAATGCTTCCAATGCATTAGCGGCATACATCAATGAAGGACCGCCCCCCATATAAACTGCAACACCAAGCACTTCCTCTAATTCTTGCAATGTCATTCCCATTTTGACTAGGGTTCTGACATGAAAACCGATACATCCATCACATCGTGCTGCAACACCAATCGCTAAGGCAATCAGTTCTTTTGTTTTAGGATCAATAACACCATCTCGCATTGCAACTTGTGACAATTGATTAAAACTTTTCATTAAATCAGGAGAATCCTGCGCTAATGTCTTTAAACTGCCTGAAATATTTTGAGTTAATTCTTTGTACTTCATGATTTTCTCACTTGAATGTCCATAAACTTAAGTTAGACTTAAAATAGAAATCTAGTTATTTCTCTACTGGATAACCCTGCTCTAGCCATGCTTGGAATCCACCCTGAACAGATTTCACCTGAGTAAATCCCATATTCTGTAAAGTATCTGTAGCCAGAGCTGATCGGCCACCCGTCCCACAAATCAAATAAATCGGCTGATCTTTAAGATGTTCTAGTGCTTGCAAGGTATCGCAATGATGGCTCGCCACAGGATGCTGGTGAATTCTCATTTCTAAAACACCACGAGGATAATTCACGGCTCGGTCTATCGCTGCAGCCTGAAATTCATCTGGTTCCCGAACATCAATCAGAATGGTTTTATGGTTTTTCATGGCTTCAAGTAAGTCTGCGACCGTCACTTCTTGAATTCGGTTTTTTGCCATTGAAATTAATTGTTCTGCTGTTTTCATTACTCTTTACCTCTTCCGATCTTTAGAAATCTGGTCTCTGATTAAATATTCATGTCTTTAAAATGCAGTTTTTAAATTTGGCTCTAATCTCTTGCTTGTATTAAGTTATGATGACTGTAGAAATTAAATAAAATGCTACGCTTATGACAGTTATGGCAAAAACCTTTTGGATTTGACTATTCTTAACTAAAGGCATCAAACTTCGACCAATCAACATCCCAGCCATGCAAGCTAAAACGAAAGTCAGCGTGACCGAAACGGGGTATTGAAAACCATCTAAAATATGAGCTGAAATGCTGACACCACCTATCAGGAAAATAATCATCAACGAGGTCGCAACAATACTGCGCATATCAAGATCAGTTACTTTACTCAGTGCTGGAACAATCACGAATCCCCCACCTACCCCAAGCAAACCAGTCAATAAACCTGCCACGACACCAATGGCACCGAGAGACAATGCAGTTTTCATGTTCCAAATCAGACGACCAGTTGTTTGGTTAACTTTACACAGCACACCTGTATGGTCATTCACTTTTTTAAAAAAAATCCGGTAAGCAACCACGAGCATGACTAAACTGAATGCTAAGGTAAGCCATACAGGAGAAATTATTCCTCCCAGATGCACACCATAACGTGCTGAAGGAATGCTAATCAGTGCAATCCAAAGCGCAGCCCGATAGCGTACTATCTTCTTAAATAAGCCTTCAAATGTTCCAACCAAGGCAGATAAAGTGACTGCAAGCAAGCCAACAGGTGCAGCTTGTGCGACCGTCCATCCTTGACTTGCCATCAGTGCGGGTACGGCCAGAATGCCACCACCAGCACCGGTTAACCCAAGCAAACCACCGATGGCCAGTCCTTCAAGTATTAGCATCCACATCGCTACTGCCCCCCCTCTATTACCAAACCAATTAAACAAAACTTGTTGTTTAATCTTAAAATTTGCCTATTTGAAGTAATTCAGTGGAAGTTTTAAATAAGAAACACCATTCTCTTCGGGTTCAGGGAATTGTCCTGCTTTCATATTGATCTGTATCGAAGGTAAAATCAGTTTGGGCATACTTAAACCCGCATCGCGCTTATTACGCATTTCAACAAAATCATCTTTGGTCGTGCCGTCGTGAATATGGATATTCTGATTTTTTTGAGTCTGAATATCCGTTTCACACATATAGGTATCGCGCTTTTCTGGCAAATAATCATGGCAGAGAAATACACGTGTTTTCTCAGGCAGTTGATACAAACTTTGTATTGAATCAAAAAGGATTGATGCGCTTCCCTTCGGGAAATCACAGCGCGCTGTTCCATAATCTGGCATGAATAAGGTATCACCCACAAACACGGCATCACCGATGACATAACTCAGGCAAGCAGGCGTATGTCCCGGTGTTGGAATGTTATAGGCATTCAATGTTCCGATTTGGAACGACTCATGATCTTCAAATAAATAATCAAAGAGCTGCTGGGCATTCCATTGTTTAATATCCAGATGATAAATCGCACCAAAGGTTTCCTGTACAATGCCAATTTTCTGGCTCATGGCAATTTTGCCACTTAACTCAGCTTTGAGATATTGTGCAGCAGTCAGATGATCAGCATGTACATGGGTTTCGAGAATCCACTCAACCGTTAAACCCTGCTCTTTAATATAGGCAATAATTTTATCGGCATGAATAGTTGATGTACTTGCTGATGCCGGATCATAATCCAGAACGCTATCAATAATGGCGCAGGCTTTGGTCGCAGGATCACGTACAACATAACTGAAGGTATTGGTATCTTCGTGAAAAAAATCTTTTACTATAGGTAAGTTTGACATCGTTAAGCTCCTGACCATTTACGGTGAATCCATACACCCACCAGCATTGCTACAATAAAATAGAGCACTTGATAGTGGCTCAAACCGATCAAGGTAAAACTTGGTGCCGGACAGATGCCGGCAATGCCCCAACCTGCACCAAATAAAACCGCACCCGTGATCAGCTTCTTATCTATCTGATTATTTTTAGGTAAATCAATAGGTTCATTAAATACTGTTTTCGGTTGTGCCGTACGTAATACTTTCTGGAAAGGAATAAAGGCCACCGCAATCGCGCCCATCATGACAAAGGCCAGACTAGCATCCCAGTCACCAAACAGATCCAAGAAATCGAGTACTTTTTCCGGATTAGACATGCCTGATACCATCAGCCCCACAGAGAACAGTGCACCAAATAAAAAGGCAAACACATTTTTCATTTTAGAATGCTCCTGTGATATGACGGATAGTATAAACGGTGACAAAACCTGTAAACATAAAAGTCATGGTCGCGATGATAGAACGCTTAGACAGGCGACTGATGCCACAAATTCCATGACCACTGGTACAACCCGAACCCAGACGTGTCCCAAAACCCACCAGTAGACCTGCCACAATCATCATCAGTGGGCTGGCATTCAATTCGATTTCAGGTTGTACAAACAGACCATAAATAAACGGTGTGAGAATCAAGCCTGATAAAAACCAGATTGCAGGTGTTTTAAACATGGTTTTTGAGTTTAATACTTGCCCAATCAAACCACTGATTCCTGCAATACGGCCATTGACGTAAAGATAGCCAACCACGGAAAGCCCGAGCATTAAGCCGCCAATAAATGCGATGAGGAAGTCATGCATGATGAATTAATCCCTACATAATATACTTTTTTATATTATATAATGAAAAATATTAATCAAGCAGTTTTATGGTAAATTATGTAAACTGCACGGGCTACATCAAAAGTTGTGAGGACATTTATGGATATGATTGCTGAAAATGCCAAAATTGATTTTTCTCAAGTCGATTTCGTCAGCCAATGCCTGAAAGTTTTGGCCAATCCTGATCGCCTGAAAATCTTATGTGTCCTGGTGGATGGGGAAATGAATGTTCAGGAAATTGAAGAATCCACTGACATTCATCAACCTACACTTTCACAACAACTGACTGTCCTACGTAAGGCTGACATGGTCAGCACACGACGTGAGGGTAAACAGATTTTCTATCGTCTGAGTGATCCCAAGGTCTTAAGTTTGATGCAAAAGCTGTACGAGCTGTATTGTGCGAATTAATCCGCTTAGTACAGCCAAAAAGAAATGATCAGAAGCAGTAAACCTTTGTTTTTTTAATACTCTTAATATGGAAAAATCTTGTACTCATTTTTTCTCTAGATTAGATTTAGTGAACTAAATCTGAAAAATATTTTATTCAAATTACACAGGGTTATAATTTATCGATTTACAAGTTTGTTCTTATATCGTGCTAGAATTTTGAGGTCTACTCAATGTTTTGAACTGCTTTTACCAGAAGAGTGATCTACATTCCGGCTCATTCCATCTCGTGTTTGGAATCACTCTGAATTCTCCCATCCACCAAATTAATGGTTCGATCACAGGTCGCCGATAATCTAGGATCATGAGTCACCAATAAGACTGCACAGTCATGTTCGCGATGTACTTTACGAAATAATTCAAACATTTCCGCAGCAGTTTGAGTATCCAGATTACCTGTCGGTTCATCGGCCAACAATAGTGCAGGCTGAGTAATCAGTGCACGTGCAATCGCTACGCGTTGCTGCTGCCCTCCAGAAAGCTCATTGGGTTTACGGTCAGCGAACTTATCTAACCCTACAGCGGCCAATAATTCATGGGCATATTGCAACGCAAATTGATCTGGCTTGCCTTGCTTCAGCATTAATGGCATGAGTACATTATTTAAGGCAGTAAAGGCCTGTATAAGATGATGGAACTGAAACACAAAACCTATACTATTGCCACGTAACGCTGTCCGAGCCGTATCATCCATACGGCTTGTCGCCTGACCCAACAAGTACAACTCACCACGACTAGGCTGATCTAATAAGCCAAGAATATTCAGTAAAGTACTTTTGCCTGAACCAGAAGGACCAATTAATGCAGCAAAGTCATTACGTTGAATACACAGATCAATCCCATGTAATACCTCCACTTCATTAGGTTGCCCAACATTGTAGGACTTTCGTAATGCTTCTAAACGCAGTACTTCCTGAGATGGATCAAACATGACGAATTGCCTCCACAGGATCGAGTGCAGCCGCCCGACGGGATGGTATTGCAGCAGCCAAAACCCCTGTCAAAGTCGCTAAGAATAATGCCGACAAGATAAGCTTGATTGAAATCGAAATATAAAACAAACCAGGACCAAACTGATTAAATCCCCAGATCAAACCATAGCTGACTACACTACCAAGCATGGAACCAAGCAGACCAAAAATTGCTCCCTGAAATAAGAAAACTCTTAAAATTTGCGCTTGTGTCGCCCCAGTCGCACGTAAAATACCGATTTCCCGAGTCCGTTGCACCACACTCACCGACATCACACTGGCAATACCAAAAGCGACTGAAATCCCCACAAAAACAATAATCATGTTGGTCGAAAGGCTCTGAGCGGTAATCGCATTCATTAATTGAGCATTGGTTTCAATCCAGCTTTCTGCTTTTAATCCTGTCAGGCGTCCGACTTGCGAGGCAATTTGATCCGCCTTAAAAATATCCTGAATCGTCAGATCAATCACGGTCACCCCACCCGGCAAATTAAGTAAAGATTGCGCCTGTTTCAAATCCAGATAAACATAGCGCGCATCCAATTCACGCACGCCCAGTTCAAATATTCCAGAGATATTCACCACCGCATTTTTCTGTTGCCCAGTATCTAACCTTAATTTGCTCCCGACTTGCACACCCAAATCTTTGGCCAATTGACGCCCAATTAATACATTATCTGCACTGACCCGTAATTCACCACTCACCATATATTGCTTTAACGGAATAATCTGTTGATAACGTTCAAGATTGATACCAACTAAAGCAACTGATTGAATCGCATCTCCGCGCTGTACAAATGCAGGACCAGAGACCACAGGAGAAACCGCCGTCAACACTGGCAACTGATCTAAAGTCTCAGTAATCTGCTGCCAATTATTAATAGAGCGTAAGCGTTGCGCACGCTGATCTTCTTGTAACAACTGAAGTGTTCCTGCTGCTGGTGGCACAATGTGATTCACCTCATCTGGTGAAAGCAAACGAATATGCGCCTGCGTCCCTAAAGTCCTTTCTACAATATTCGATTGTAAGCCCTGAATTAAGGCGCTAATGAACACAATGACCGCTACCCCCACCGCGACGCCAATGGTAATCATCATCGACTGTGTGCGACCCTCTCGCAAAAAACTGATTGCGATGGTCCACTCTGCCCAAAGTCGCCCAAAAAAGTTTTTCAATCGAATTTCACCGGTAATTCATTTTTGCTATTTGTCGGATGCGTTTGATTCTGCAAGACACGTTTAGTTTGCTCTATTCGGACACGAGTTCCATCTTTAAGCACTGATTCTGCATCGGTAAGGACGTGATCACCTTCTTTCAATCCAGCTACAACTTCCGACATGACCAAACCACGTAAACCCAGTGTGATAGGATGACGTTGAATTTTTCTATCTCTTACTAAAATAACCATAGCCTTGTTGCCACTTATACTGCTTAAAGCATCATTTGGAATGACCATGGTTCGCTCGCGCTGGTTGGTTTCAACATTTACCGATACCGTCATGTCTTGACGCAAAAAATCAGGGACTGGATCAACTGTTAATCGAACGTCTACTGTGCCACGTTGAGCATCAATACTTGGGGCAATAAAATTAATATGGGCAGGAAAAGGTTGATCTGGATAGGCATCCGTAATCACTGATGCTTTTTGTTGTAAAGCCAGCAGTGGTAAATTTCGCTCATCAAATGGCACTCGTATTTCAGTCGCACCATCCAGTGCAATAGTGAACAGAGTCTGACTCGGTTGCACCAAATCCCCTGGCTCAACATTACGGGTTAAAATAATACCTGAAACTTCTGCGCGAATTTTGGTCTTGGCGAGTTGCGCTTGTAATGCAGCGAGTTGTTCACGTAATTTTGTCTCTTCAACTTTATCTGGGGCAAGTGAAGCAACTTTTAATCGAGCTGATTCCAAATTATTACGGGCGAGTTTTTCTGCCTCTATCGATTTCTCCCTTTCCTCTGCTGATAATATTCCTAATTCGGTATTTCGTCTGCGTACCGCCTCTCTTTGAGCCTGTTCTAATTGCACTTTGGCATTCGCTAAATCGAATTCTGCTTGCGGACGTCTAGTGGTTGCGAGTTCCTTTAATTCAGCTTCTGCCTGCCGCACCTGCGCTGAAATTTCATCAGATTTCAGTACTAAAAGAACATCCCCTCGAGAGACCCGATCTCCCTCTTGAACCAAGCGCTCAAGAACAACCCCTGTAATTTCACTACCAATCTGAGTCCGAGATACTTTCTCTACCCGTCCTGAAGCAACAACTGTCTGAATCAATGGACTAGATACGACTTCATAACTAGGTAACAATGGTCCTTGCCACCAGCGATATATAGCAAAACTGACGAGCAAAACCAGTAGTATGATCATGATCCAAGGCTTATAACGGGTAACAAGCAATTCCATTCTCCAAGCCAGATTAAAGAAAAGTTTTTGAATTGAATAATTAATGTCTAGTTAAATATATATGAAAATTTAGTTACAACACACCAAATTAAAAAAGCACACCATTTTTATTAAATTATTTTCTCTTACTGTTATAGTTTTTTCCTTTGTACACGACAAAAAAAGATAACTCATTGAAATAATGGCATAATACTTGTTTTCTGACGACGAATATGATGACACATTTCAATGAGTTACATCTCATCTTAAACAAATATCTAAAGTGGAACA
>NZ_VOZA01000072.1:0-8512 GCF_013420015.1 Acinetobacter sp. YH12039
TGTTCCACTTTAGATATTTGTTTAAGATGAGATGTAACTCATTGAAATGTGTCATCATATTCGTCGTCAGAAAACAAGTATTATGCCATTATTTCAATGAGTTATCTTTTTTTGTCGTGTACAAAGATTTTATTATTGCTTTGAGTGTAATGTTGCGACTCGAAAATCGTCAAATCACTATCCCAACCAAATAATGTCAGGCTGTGTTCCACTTAATTTTGATTAACTATTTGACTTTGTTCAGATATTCGTCTTCCAAATATATCATAACCATAAATGGTGATTTGACTATTGTGATCACTTTGGATTAAGCGATTAAGGTTTCTGCTTATTTGGCTGGTTTCAATCACATTTTTTTGGTAAATTTAATACACATATTTTTCAAACACCTACACCTAAAATATTTTAAAAGTCTTCGTTTTTTTTATCTGGAAACAAATATTCAATTATAAGAAAAATTACTGAAACTACAATACCTATCGTTTGAGTTATTAAAAAGAAAAACATTAGATCATTAAAAGGCATTATATAATCATCATTAAAATAATTATAAATAACGGCTAAAAAAAATCCTGTCAACCCCAGTAAAACCCCCTTTATAAAACAAAACAAATAGGGATGATTATCTGCTTTCAGATTAGATATAAATGTACCTAACACAATTTCAATAATTATATTGAACATATAAAAGTACTTCCTTTATTATTTACTGTACTGTGGTTCATCTAACTTTAGACTCGGATTCTCTTTAATAGGCTTTGTTGTAATAGATTTTACTGCTGTTTGACCATAAAATATTCTTTTTCCAATAGTATTTGTAGTATTTTTATAGAAATTCATAGCTGTAACATATTCTACTCCATTTGCTTTTGCAAGATTTGCGCCAACTCCTCCTGCTAATGCTCCCACACCAGCTACACCAAGAGTTCGCTTATAATTATAGGCATTGCATTTACATCTAACACTATCAAATGTTTGAAAACCACCGTCTACTGCAGCAGAACCAACAGCACCCATTATTGGTGCCTTTGCACCTGCTCCAAAACCGCCACTAATTACTGTAACTCCATATGGTAAAGTAGCGGCGGCAGCTCCAACTGTACCTACATTTCTCATTCCTTGCTGATTTCTTAAAACATTTGCATCTTGCTTATTTTTCGCAACACTTGACATAGTTCCTGGCAATAATGCACCCAATATTCCAGTACTTGGTCTATTTTGTTGTTTGGATCTTGCATCTTTTATTTTTGAAACTTGCCAAGCAGCTTTTTGTTGAGCGAATCTTTCAGCTGCATGCTTTTCAACTAACGCATTATTCGCAGCAACTTTTTCCCTTTCCCCTTGTGCCATCAACCCCATCGAATCGACCCATTGATTCGGATCGCTCACATAAATTGAATTATTTAACCCACCAAACAACCCAATCGGATCTTTACTCACATACCTTGCACTATGTGGCTCATAATAACGATATCGGTTATAATGCAATCCAGTTTCATGGTCATAATATTGACCTTGGAAACGAATGTTGTTTGAAATAATTTCTGAATTTTCAAAGAAATTCGATTTAGCCTTTTCAGCCTTACATTCACCCCAAGCCTTATACTCAGCTTTCCAAATGATCGAACCTGTATGGTCAGTCATTTCTTGTGGTGTACCTAAATGGTCACAATGATAGAACCATACATCATCAAAGCCTTTGCTTTGCTTGGTGGTCTTCCACAATGGATCACGATGTACGCTATACGGCTTGTCTGACCAATCAGGCGTTTGGTGTAATTCTATAGGGCTTTGATAGACCGCTTGTAGCATCGGCACAAAGCTGTCTTTTTCGTAGATATAGTGTTTAGTGGCTTGTTCCGTTGACTCATAAGCCAGTGTGTCACCATCCCATCCATAGATGATGTTATGTTCATCACCTGTATGGTGATGTTTACTACGTTTTTGGATACGACGACCTAAAGCGTCATAACGATATTCTGCGGTGTATTGGCTGTTACGGCTTTTGATCATGCGTCCATACACATCCCACTCAAGGTTTAAATCACCTTGCGTAGATTTTTGTCGAATGAGTTGCCCGTATGCATCATATTGGTATTGTTGGTCGAGATATTCTTTCACCACGTTATTGACTAGACGGTTGTAGCCAAAGCCTTTTTCTTCTGTTTGTTGTTGGTGGCTTTGGTCATGATTTTGCGCTTTATCATCATTGTAACGATCTATGATGTTACTAGCAGGGTCAAAGTTAAAGGTCTCTTTACCGAGTTTACTGCTTGCTTCAAGTAAACGTCCTACAGGATCGTATTTGTAGGCAATGTTACCACGTCGTGTATCCTTGATCGCAGTCAATTCACCTGTTTTATCGTATTGATACAGTCGTTGAATCAATTGACTGGTCTGTTGCAGCGCATTGTTCTGTTGGTTATTTTTTTCTTTGTACTGGCTTTGGTAGCCATTGTCATGTTCATTGAGCATGATTTGGCTGTGTAAGCGTCCTACAAGGTCAAACTGTTGTTCTTGGCTGGTGCCATTGGCGTAGTGTCTTGTGATTTCTCGATGTAAATCATCTCGTTCAAAGCTGACTAAATCCTGTCCATTGACAATCAGGCTTTGTACATGACCTGTACCGTAGGTGAGCCAATCAATGTTTTGTCCATCTGGTCGAATAGTTTTGATTCGATCATTGATTTCATCGTAGCTGTGTTTCCATACCGCTGTTGTGTTGCTCTTATAATCCTGTTGGTGTTCTTTGATCACATTACCCGCAGCATCGTAGAACCATTGTAGGTTACTTTCTGCATTCTTGGCATGCAGAATACGTCCCATGTAATCGTAAGCAAATTCTTCAGTCTGTTTCTCTTCTAGTTCTAAGCCATAGTGCCCATAGCCTGCGGTACGTTGTTCCAAACGTCCCATACTGTCAAAGATGAATTGCTGTATGCGGTCTTTCGGTGCTGCACGGTCTTTTAAATCTTGTCCATAAGCTGACGCAACCTCGATACTTGTGGTGAGTCGACCATTTAACTCATCATAATGATAAATTGTTTCTTTGCCATCGAAATCGATTTCCTTAATTAAACGACCGCCAGCATCGTAAACAAATTCGTAACTTGCGCCATTTTCATTCGTCAATCGTTTTAGGCGTCCTAAACGATCCCATTGATATTTTAGCGTATGGTTTAATGCATCGATGCGTTTGGTTATTAAACCTGCTGCATCGTATTCATAGCGTGTCTGCTGTTGCTTAGCATCAACGTGAGCAAGTAACCGTCCTTCAGCATCATGGACAAAATGTTCTTCAGTCCCATCAGCATGTTTGATTTTTTCAAGCTGACCAAAGGCATTTAAAGGTAAGCCTTTGATGATTGACTCACGCTTCTCAGCACTAAATTCTGTATAGAAATATTCGACTTTTTGTTTTAGAGCATTTTCTACGGATTTAACACGCCCACGTTCATCATATTGCCATTTTGTTTCTTTGCCTGAACAATCAGTATAGCTGAGTAAATTACCTTGTGCATCATATTTAAATTTTTCAATCCAACTTTATTATATTGAATTCAATCTACTAAAATCATTTTCATATTTTAATTCAAATTCATTAATTATTTGGTCTAATTGTTCCAATTGTATTTTATCGTCCAAAAATTTTGAGATAAATCCTATTGCCGAATCTAATGATTTTGAATGACGCAAATCAACCATTAATGATAACTCTATAAAATTATCTTCACCATTTTCAGTCTCAAGAGCTGTATTTCCAGCTCCAACCAAAAAATATGGGTAATCAAATTCTTCTTCATAATTCCCCATATGAAAAATAGTTAGAATTTTTTTTTCGTAATAATTGTATAATTTTATGGCAGGGTTTGAGACTTCATGATCTGTATCAAAATTTATATAAGAATCGTAATAAGTCCAATCCTTAAAATGACTAATTTCCTTTAGAACATTTATCCAAAAATAATTCGCTAATACATACTGATTAATATCATTGTTCCAAGACAAAAATGGGTAAAGTGGGTGCTGTTGCAATAATTCAATTCTTGACTTTAATATATTCATTAGAGTGTACCAGGTCCCATAAGTTGACCTTTATGAACTGTTAAATCAATTCTGCGAGAGGCAGCCTTTTTTAAAGCTTTATTTGCACCAAAAGCTTTAGTTCCATTAAAATAACAACTTATTTCATATTTACTATAAATTCCTGTTGTTTTATTTTGTTCTAAAATTTTTAAGATATTTGCATGTGCTTTATCAGCACCTTTTTGAAAATCTTTTCCTCTATCACCTTTAACCAAACCAAGCTCTGGATTTAGGTCAATCCCATTCTCGCCTTGAGCAAACAAAGCTAATCGAACAGCATTAGCTGCTGCAGTTGCAAATACAAACCCAGGTGGGGTTGGTAAATCCCAGCGAGATATTGCTGGTGTTACTACAAGCATTCCTGTTTCTTCCTGTGCTTGAATATTACCACGATGGCTTTCATCCTTACATTTTTTATTACTTGGAGTTCCGCCTACTGTATCAGTACATGTATCTGCTTTCTCCTTTACCTTTGGTTCAGCTTTAGTTTTAGAACCCATAAATATGCCAACTTTATCTTGATCTAATCCAACATCTGGTTGACCCAAAACACCTGGAATTTTATCAGAATCGACGCCTAAACTTTGAGTTGAAAAAATTGCTGTAACAGCAACACCCGCAACACGTAATAATCCTGCCCCACCGACTTTCATTCCATCGCCCATTTTAGAAGCGATTTCTGTAACTTTAGAGCCAATTTCTGCTGTCGTTATTGATGGAGCCGTTGCTACTATACCCATGACTTATACCAATTTTTCTAATTGTTTATAAAATTCTTTTTGTGCTGGCTCTACTGTGATCACAGCTAATATTTTCATTAAAATATCGACACGTTTATAAGGATGCCATAACTTTTCAGTTAGAATTTTTTGCGTAAAAGGGTGTTCATCAAAATTTTCACCTATATGAAACTGTAATCCTAGATAACCTGACAGCCAACGATTAAATTGAGAGTCATTTTCATAACCAGCCATATATATTTTGGCTTTCTTCACTCCCTTAGTCATATAGGAAATACCATCTGCATCAGTTAATGCTATCTTTTCAGCACGTTCAGGGAACATTTCTTTATAATCATTCCAAGCAATGCTAGCTAATATTTCTTCACGATCTGTAATAAAAGAATCTACTTGTTCCTGTGTAAATTTAATCGGCATAGCAATGACTCTCTAAATTCAGAAAAGTATTATCCATTTGTTGAACCCACCAATTAGTAATAGGTTTCAATAAATCACTATATTCCTGTTCATTCAACATCTGATTTAATACTTGAATAATAAAGGGATCATAAAATCGAAATAGTGCTAGTTCACCTGTAGGAAGTTCAGCTTGTAAAAATGGCTGTAAGTGCTGAATTAACTCATGTTTTGATAAAGGAGTTTCTAGAACTGAAAACATTCCTATATTTTCTTCAATTAAAAATTGCTTATTAAGTTCATCTTTAGTTTCAAAATGAATAGGAATCAATAAAGGTGAGACTTCCAATGGTGAAGTTTCATCAATAGTGCCTTCAAATAAATTTCCAATTTGTTTAAGTTTTTTGAACGAAAGCTTCTTTAACCAGCGACGTATAAAAAGATAATTTTTCGCAGTATCCAGCAAAAGGAAAAAATTATTTTCTGAATCACTTTTAGCTATTTGTTCAAATAATTTAGTGCTGTTCATATCAAATTTCCCTATGAACAAAAGGCAATGACTTTCTTGCTGCATCTAATAAACAAGGGATACAGATTTTGCTTGAAATATTTGGGATTTGGAAATTATGACGCGTTCCTCCCGTAAATTTTGTTTGTCCAGATTTGACTTCAATCAATCCAGGGCTATTGATTTCAATTGAACCGTCCGTTTTAATTTTAATATAGCCACCACCACAAGTTAGCATAATCTCTTTTTTAGCTACTATCGTGACTGCATTTTCTGTACTCATAATTTTACAGTCTTTTAATGAGGCTACATCAAGTTCATCATTTTGCGCATGAATTTTAATTTGCCCCTGCGTAGCAATAGCATTAATACCGTTTTCTTGTGTATATATACTTAAACCTTTTACAGCATGGGCTGTTAGCTCCCCTGAAGAACTTAAATCTAACTGTTTACCTGAAATAATTTTTATATTCTCTTTAGCTACATGTGTCTGATTCTGTTGGCTTACAGAAATAATATCTTTGGAGGAACTCATTAAAATATGAGGTTCCTCAAATTTTGCCAAAGTCGTTTCAACTTGTTTTGCTATGTCCTCACTAATTTGATAATTTTCATCTTGAAACGCTTTGCTTGTTCTTGCATTTTTTTCTAAAGTTTTTAGTTGATCTAATGATTCAGATATCTGAGTTAATAACCCTTTAATATTTAATTGAATATCTGAAGCATTCGATTGATTTTCACTACTAATTAATAACCCTTGCCCTGCACGTACCGCACCCCATTGGTCTGTACGCAATTCAAAACCTTCACCACGGTCTTCACTTTCTGCCTTATCTTTAGGATGACTCAGCTTACCTAAATTTAGTTGCGTTGCACCATGACTGCTTTGCAGTTGGGTGCTGATCTGTCCAGTTGTATCATCAAAGCGTAGTTGTCCAAAACCTTCGCCTTTGACTTCTTTAGAACGAATACCTGCCAGTTTTTTGGTATCAGGTAGTTTGCCTTTGTTATCGAATTTGGTTGGGTGACGTTGTGCTTCGTGGATGCGTCCCACCACAAATGGTCTGTCGATATTACCGTCAAAGAAGTCGATGACGACAATCTCATTGACCCTCGGTAGGAATCTTGCTCCATAGCCTTCACCTGCCCATGGCGTCAGTACATCGACCCAAGCGGAATCGGTGTCATTGTCGTTTGAGCCTGCACCACCATCATGAGTATTATCTTCATTTCGGGTGAATAGGAATCGAACTTTGATGCGTCCCCATTCATCGACATGAATTTCTTCTCCACTTAAACCCACCACTTTGGCACGCATGGGATGTACTGTTGGTCTTTGGGTGAGAGGATTATACTCAGGAACGGTGGCAATATTACGTCGTTGCAATACGAGGTTGTTAGCTTGACGTTCATCTTGGTTATTGGTTTGAATATCAAATTGTTGCCAATTACTTTGTTTAAGCAAGGCTGTGACTTGATCGGTTAAGTCTTTGGGAAGATTATTTTGGTTATAGAAGGACTTCGCGGTGATTAAGAATTCTTTATCCGCGCCATCATGTTCATCAATTTCTAGGTGTTCATTGAATTCAAACCAGTAACCTACCTGTGCATCACGCACGGTTGAGGTTGCAGTAAATTGTTTGGCTTGTGAGTCGTAGTAGTTGCTCAGGTTTTCATTAAACTTTTCAATCTGACTATTGCCTGATTTGGTTGCACCATCTTCACCTTTGAGGTCTTGTATCCATGCAGGGGAAAAGTGCCATGCCTGTTCTAAGCCAAGGCTTGCATTGTCTTGGTTTTCACTATGGCTGTGTTTGCTTTGTATTGAGCCTGCGCCTTCTTCGGTTTCGAGTGCATCAGCTTGCCAGCGTTGGATGTGAACCGCAGTCGGTTGAATACTACGCCGTCCAATAAAATTGGTGATCGAATCAGTTTGTTCTACTGCCGAGCTTCTATGGAAGCGAATATTACGTCGATCCAAAGCTTTGTACTGGGCATTATCATCAATCAAACGGAGTTTTTGGGGTTGTATTTGTTCACTTGAACTAGATACTTTGAGTTGTGCTTCGTCAATGAGCCAATTAATACCTTCAGATGCAAGAAGCCGTTGAACAAAGTCTATATCCCGCTCATTCATCTGCATGATAAATGGACGAATATCGTAGTCTTTAGTGAGTCCACTTTTATCCAATGTCAGACTTGAAGCAAATAATGGACTTTTTTGTTGCCACTCAGAGAAGATGGTTTGCACTACGTCAACCACAGATTTATTCATGAACACGCGTGAGTTTCGACGGTGTTTCCAGAGTGCTGTTGGGTCCTCTACGATTAAGCGATAAATCGTGAGCGATCCATCACTTGCACCAATATCGGCTTTTGTCACAATACCAGAAATACGATTGAGTTCGGATTTGTCGTTGACAATATCAATTGCTGTTTGTGCACCAATGAACTGCTTTAAAGGTATATTCGCTGAGGTCGAAAGGCAGATGAGTTGTAAATGAATACCCTTATTTAATTCATGCGTGCCTTCAATACGCTGAAGGAAGACTTGGTCGTTGAGCGTGCCGTTACTCAACTGTACGTGTATTGCACGTTTTTGTGCGGTAAGTCCAAGTTGCTCTAATTCAGCATAAATATTATTGGGCATTCTATTTAGGGTGTGTTGACATTTACAGCCGATAAATTGAGCTAAAGAGGCAACCATATAAATATACAAGCTAAAGCAACAGCGCTTTGATAGTTACGTTTTAGCTTATCGTATCTTGTGGCAATTCCTCTA
>NZ_VOZA01000073.1:0-8408 GCF_013420015.1 Acinetobacter sp. YH12039
TTGGAATAAGAGAATGGGAGTGCATGAGCTGTGGTACAGCTCATGATCGAGATATAAACTCAGCTCTAAACATTCTTGCGCTTGGGCATAAGCGTCTAGCTGTAGGAATCACCCTCTTTTAAGGGGGGGAGGATGTCAATGAGATGAATTTTCAGTCTATAATACGGGGCTCTTATTAAAGCTTGGCTCTAGTCGAGATTTACTCTCTCTTACTTTAATCTCTGGAAACATTGCAATGAATGCGGCCGCTTCACAAGACACTCCTCTCGTTGGAATTATCATGGGTTCTCAATCGGATTGGGCAACGCTAGAAAACACTGCCAATATGCTCAAACAGCTTGGCGTCCCATTTGAAGCGGAAGTAGTATCTGCACACCGAACTCCAGATCGATTATTCGAATATGCCGAAACCGCACGTGATCGTGGTATTCAAGTAATTATTGCCGGTGCTGGCGGCGCAGCACATTTACCAGGCATGTGTGCAGCCAAGACTGATTTGCCTGTACTCGGCGTACCGGTAAAATCATCGATTCTAAATGGTGTTGATTCACTGCTTTCAATTGTACAAATGCCTGCAGGGATTGCTGTCGGTACTTTGGCCATTGGCCCAGCGGGTGCAACCAATGCGGCGATCATGGCTGCACAAATTTTAGGTTTAACACGGCCTGAAATCGCAAAAAATGTTGCAGATTTCCGTGCTGCGCAAACCGATAAAGTGGCGAGTAAAAATATTCCGGGTCAAGCTTAATTAAGGGGCATTTCTCATGGATAAAACCATTGGTATTTTTGGTGGTGGCCAGTTGGGTCGTATGATGGCGCAAGCGGCATTACCTTTAAACATTCAATGCACCTTCTTTGAAGCGAGTACCGACTGCCCTTCTGCAGCCCTAGGTCCAGTGATTTCGACCCAAGCTGAAAATGGCTTGCAAGATTTCATTCAGAGCGCAGATGTTTTCAGCTTAGAGTTTGAAAATACCCCGCTGGCAGATGTTGATGTATTGACCAAAAACAAAGCATTGCACCCACCGCGCCAAGCTTTAGCGATTGCACAGCATCGTTTGTCTGAAAAAGCCTTGTTTGATGAGTTGGCTATTCCAGTTGCACCCTATAAGGCCGTGACGTCTTTAGAGAGTTTAGAAGCCGCTGTTGCTGAACTGGGTTTACCCATCGTACTGAAAACATCGCGTGGCGGTTATGACGGTAAAGGTCAATTTGTGCTACGTAGCGCTGAGCAAATGGATCAAGCATGGGCTGAACTGGGCCCTGCTGGTGAATTGATTGCGGAAAGCTTTGTAACCTTCTCACGTGAAGTCTCAATCATTGCGGTGCGTGGTCAAGACGGTGATGTGAAAACATGGCCATTGGCGGAAAACCACCACCACAACGGCATTTTGTCGCATTCGATTGTGCCTGCGCCAAACAGCGCAGACTTACAACCAGTTGCGCAAGACTACATTACTCGCCTGCTCAATCATTTGAATTATGTCGGTGTTTTGACGCTAGAACTGTTTGTGACCGATAAAGGCTTATATGCCAATGAGATGGCGCCACGTGTGCATAACTCGGGGCATTGGTCGATTGAAGGCGCAGTGTGTTCACAATTTGAAAACCACATTCGTGCTGTAGCAGGTCTACCTTTGGGTTCAACTGAAGTTGTTCGTCCAACGGTCATGGTAAACATCATTGGCCAACATCCGAAGTCTGAAGATGTATTGGCACTGAATGGCGCACATTTGCATCTGTATAACAAAACAGAGCGTGAAGGTCGCAAAATCGGTCACATCACATTAATGCCGAACGATACTGCAGAATTAACAGCTTTATGTCGTGCTTTGGCGAAAATTTTGCCGAATCCACTGGCACTTAGCGAAGATATGACCATTTAAACCTGTGTTTGAATGATAAAAAAGCGGTCATGCACATGGCCGCTTTTTTTATTGCTGTAGTTCGGGCATCATTGCGCCTCTTTGCAAAATCACACCGTTTATCGCTGAAACGATAAGAAACTATGGATCATAAAGTGTTCGTTCGTTTATAAATATTCTGCGCTAATCTTCGTATGGTTTTTTGTGTATCAATAGTCTGCGATGTATGTGAATCAAAATCAAAAATAACTAATGCGTTTTGAATTCAAACTGTGTTTTTAAATTTAAACTATGAATTTGAATTCAAAAAATCCTATACCAAAAGCAATGAATTCAAAGTTTATGAATTCAAATTTGAAAAAATGAATTCATTTCGCTGTGTTTAAATTTAAAATTTGAATTTAAAAGTTGCTCAGACTTATTGGATCTATAGGGAGTGTATTTTAAAACCTATAATATTTTGATTATTAATAATAAAAATAAATTTTTACCCCATTTTGCATTTGTGGGTAATTTTTTATGCGCCTAATTTATTTTAAATTTAAAAGTTTTGAATTTAAATTTAAACCGGTGTTTGGTTTCTAATGAATTTAAAGTTGGGTTGTGGATAACTGCTTTTGAATTCAAATTTTAAAAATGAATTTAAATAAGTATAAAATATGAATTTAAATTTACGTTTTGAACCTTTAACTTTTGCTTTGAGCTGCTATTGTTAAAGCAACAATTTAAATTCAAAAAAGATCTAGGGTATGAAGCATCACTTAGGATTTGTTTTCGGGACTGCTTTATTGGCAATAACTCAGGCAAATGCCGAGTTGATTATTAATGGTCAGTCTGTCAATGCGTCGAGCATGCCTACAACAAGCAGCATTTCACCACAAAATAACTTTCAAGGTTGTTTAGCCAATTTGCGCTCGCAAGCAATGAATGCTGGTGTGAGTGCATCCACTTATGATCGCTATACACAAAATTTAACACCTGATTATTCTGTGATTGAAAAGCTCAACTATCAGCCTGAGTTTTCAACTCCGATTTGGGACTATCTGTCCGGTCTGGTAGATGAAGAGCGTGTACAACTGGGTCAGCAGAAATTGGCGCAGCATCGTGATGTATTAAACCGTGTCGCAGCGGCTTATGGTGTGCCTGCTGAAACCGTGGTCGCGGTTTGGGGTGTGGAGAGTAATTTTGGTGATATTGCGGGTAGCTATCCTTTATTACAGTCATTGGGCACTTTAAGTTGTGAAGGACGCCGTCAAAGCTATTTCCGTGGCGAGTTTTTTGCAGCCATGCGGATTTTGCAGCGTGGTGATTTAAATGAATCACAATTGAAAGGTTCGTGGGCAGGTGCATTTGGTCATACCCAATTTATGCCGAGTACTTATGAAGAACTGGCCGTGGATTTTGATGGTGATGGCCGCCGTGATTTGGTATCGAGCACCACGGATGCGTTGGCATCTACAGCCAACTTCCTGAAAAAGCGTGGTTGGCAAACTGGTCAGCCGTGGGGCTTTGAAGTCAAAATTCCGGATGGCATGTCGATCAGTGGAGAAAGTCGCCGTAATAAAAAGTCATTAGACAGCTGGATGAATCGTGGTTTGCAGCGTGCCGATGGTACGCCGTTAATTCAAGGTAACCTTTCTGGATCAAGCCAAGCAGGTTTAATGGCACCGGCTGGGGCAAGTGGGCCTGTGTTCTTAGTGTTTAAAAATTTCGATGCAATCTACAGCTATAATGCGGCAGAGAGTTATGCATTAGCGATTGCGCATTTATCCGATCGCTTGCAAGGCAAGGGTGGCTTTAGTACGACATGGCCAACCGATGATCCTGGGACTTCACGTGCGGAACGACGTGAGATTCAACAATTTTTACTTAACCGCGGCTATGACATCGGTAAAGTTGATGGATTAATTGGAGATAAAACCCGTCAAGCAATTCGACAAGAGCAAAATCGACTGGGTTTAAGTCCAACAGGTCGGGCGGGACAGCAGATTTTACGGGCATTTCGTAATGAGCATGCCAAGGCAATGATGAATTAAGTTTGAGCTATGCTTTTTATATAGTAGTCAATATATATAAAAGCTTGTCTATATAAAAAAGGTCTGCAATTGCAGACCTTTTTTATATGTTTTTGACTCTTAAACCGCAGTGATTGTACCTAAGATACGATAGCCAGCAGCACCAGTCACACTTGGTAAATTTGCACTAAGCTGATTGACAAAGCGCATCGCCAACCAAGCAAAGGCTGTGGCTTCCACCCATGTTGGGCTTAAGCCTAAATCGGCGGTACTTTGTACCGTCCATTCATGTTTACGTAAACGCCAGCGCAGTTGCTCTAATAGGTGCGAATTGTATGCACCACCACCGCATACATAGACTTCACCAGTATCCATATCAGAACGGTAAATGGCTTTTTTAATGGCACGTGTGGTGAGTTTCATTAAGGTTGCTTGAATGTTTTCTGGTGTATCTTCGAGTTCGTCATATTCGAGATCTCCACGCCAATCGAGAATCTGTTCATCTAACCATTCTAGATTGAAGTCTTCACGACCTGTGCTTTTTGGCGGTTCTTTAGAGAAAAACTCATGTGCTTGTAAGCGGTCGAGCAGACTGCGAATAGGTTGACCATAAGCTGCCCAGTTCCCATTTTCATCATAGGGCTGACCAGTATAACGTTCGCACCAAGCATCCATTAAAATGTTAGCTGGACCTGTATCAAAGCCATAGACATCTTCAGGTTTACCCGCAGGTAACATGCTGACATTGGCAATGCCACCCAAGTTTAAAATCACACGGTGAATAGTGTCATGTTGGAAAAGCGCTTGATGAAACGCAGGAACTAAAGGTGCGCCTTGACCGCCTGCAGCCATATCACGGCGGCGGAAGTCTGAAATCACCGGGATTTTAGTGAGTTCGGTAATAATATTGGGGTCGCCAATTTGTAGGGTAAAACCATGTTCTGGGCGATGACGGATGGTTTGTCCATGTGAGCCAATCGCCTTGATTTGACTGCGATCTAGCTGATTCTTCTCGATCAATTCATTGATGCCATGACCGATCATTTGAGCTAAAGCAACGTCTGCCTTACCCATGCGATCAATTTCGTTATCATCAGGCAAAGTAAGTGCCATCAGTTCATCACGAAGGTCTGGGTCAAAGGGAAGTGTGAGCGTTGCATGAATCTCTAAAGGATCAAAAGAAGCAGCAACAATATCGACACCATCCATGCTTGTGCCGGTCATTACCCCAATGTAGATCGCTGTCATGATGATTCTTAAGCCTGCAATGTGCTGAAAAAGTGTTAGTATATCGCACAAATTGTATAACTGATCTATTTGGATTTTGTGATGTCAAATTTCCTGCCGGCTGAAGAACAACTTGCCCTCATCCAACGAGGCACACATGAGATTATTTCTGAAGAAGATCTTCTTAAGAAATTAAAGCAGAATCGCCCATTAAAAATTAAAGCGGGTTTTGACCCGACTGCACCTGATTTACATTTAGGTCATACGGTTCTGATTAATAAATTAAAAGTTTTCCAAGATTTAGGTCATGAAGTTTACTTCCTGATTGGTGACTATACAGCCATGATCGGTGACCCAACGGGTAAGAGCGCTACGCGTCCGCCGTTGTCTCGTGAAAAAGTTTTAGAAAATGCTAAAACTTATCAAGAACAAGTATTTAAGATTCTTGATCCAGCGAAAACTAAAGTTGTGTTTAACTCAGAGTGGTTTGGTCAAAAAACTGCTGCTGACTTGATTCAGTTAGCTTCACAGCAAACTGTGGCACGTATGTTGGAACGTGATGACTTCACTAAACGTTATAACAGCCATCAACCGATTGCGATTCACGAATTTTTATATCCATTGGTACAAGGTTATGACTCAGTTGCACTAGAAGCGGATGTAGAGTTAGGTGGTACAGACCAAACCTTTAACTTGCTGATGGGTCGTACATTACAAAGCCGTTATGACCAAGAATCTCAAGTGTGCATTACTGTGCCAATTCTTGAAGGTTTAGACGGCGTAAATAAAATGTCTAAATCTTTGGGTAACTATATTGCTGTATTTGATGCACCGGGTGCGATGTACCAAAAAGTGCTTTCAATGCCAGATGATTTGATCGAACGTTACTTTGACTTGTTGAGCTTTAAATCGATTGAAGAAATTCAACAGTTACTTAAAGAAGTGGCTGAAGGTCGTAATCCACAAGAAGTGAAGAAAATTCTTGCACTTGAATTGGTTGAGCGTTTCCATGGCGCAGAAGCTGCGGCAAATGCGCACAAAGGTGCAGGCAACTTGATTACTGAAGGTGAACTTCCAGAAGGTACACCAGAAGTGACTATTTCTCGTGGCGCATTTGGTGGTGAGATTTTCATTACTTCTATTTTGCGTGAAGCGGGTTTGACTAAAAATGCAGCTCAAGCAAAAGATGCAATTGGTCGTGGTGCAGTGAAAGTGGATTGGGAAGTGGTTGATGCAGGTTATGCTGTGTCAGAAAACAAAACTTTGATTATCCAAGCGAGCAAAAAAGCGATCGCAAAAGTAACTTTTACCGACTAATAAATTCTTGAATTTTTAGTTAAGTTATTGAATTAAAAGCAGGCTTCGGCCTGCTTTTTTTTACCAATTAATATATTAATAATATAAATAAGCAAATTCAAAAAAAACCTTATAAAAACAACACTTAAATTTTGCCAAATGTGTTGCATTTCTTGAATTTTATGTATAAGATTTATTCATCTAGAGAGATATATACCATCTAGAGGGTACATAACGATAGCTCCACTTTTTATAAGTCTCTTCCCCAAGGGACTCTTTTTTTAGTGAGTTAACAAATAACTATAATAACTACACGATGGATCGACTAAAGATTCAATTCTAAGGGAAAGATTTTGGGAGAGATCTTTCCCTTTTTTATTTGTAAAATTGAGCTATTCCTTTCAAAAATCACATTCATTTCTGTATTAAAGACTTTAATCGCTCCAGAAAAAAGCCCGATTCAATCGAGCTTTAAAATGTCTTTACTCAGATAGATGTTCATTGAGTTTTATTTTAGGGCTTAGGGCCAAATTGAATGAAGCTTAATTTAGGTAAGATCAGCTTAACTAATGTTCCCACTAAAAGTGCGGTAATAATGGTGCCTTCACGGACTCCGATGACTTGATGTAAGACCAGCCAACTGCTGATAACCGCAATACTGACCAAGAGGATGTCGCCATAGGTTTTACAGTTGCCAAAATCAAGGCGATAACGAACAGCAATGGCTTGATAGAGACCTTCTGCGGCCAAGAGGACTAGACTGGCTTTGACCACTAAGCTCACACCTAAAGCAGTAATCAGGCAACTTGCCAAGCAAGCTAGGAGTTGAAGTGGGTAACTTTCTATGCTCCAGCCTTGGGTCAGCCACATTAAACCGTCAATAAATGCACCAAACAAAATTCCCACGGGTAATTGCAGCCACTGTATCCATTGAAAGCGTGATTTTAAGATCAGCATTTGCAGCAGGATCATGACGATATGCATTAATACTGTTAATGTGCCGACGGTGAGAGGAAAGATATAGCTAAAGCTATAGGGCACCGAGGAAATAGGGGATGTCCCTAAATTTGAATGTATAGAGAGTACGACACCAAAAGCCAAAAATCCTAATCCGCCTAATAGTAAGAATAAGCGTGGAAAAAACTGTGTTGGCATCCTGCACCTAAAAAATAAAAAGAGTGTACGTAAAACGCAGCCTGCGCTCTATGCGTCTAAAGCCCAAAAATAGTGGCTTTTTATGACTGTGATCGTTAATAGTGATTATTCAAATAAAATAGGCTGTATTTTTATCAGCAAAAATGACTAAGCATGTAATTAAAATGATTTTTGCAAAAACAGGCCTTATGGAACAATGGTCAAAAATCAAAAAAGAGCAACAACATGGCGTATTACAATACCGATAATCATGATGAACAGATTGATCGAATCTTGAGATATTTATTTGACTACCAAACTACACAGCATAAAAGAGCATTATTTTGTGAGGCGCAGCAACAATTACATGATTTGGATATCGCAGCACAGTACCAACTATTTGCATTGGTACGAGAACAACTCCCTCGGCGTGCCAAGCTGCTATTTTCTGCCGAGGATTTCAGTGGAAAGCAACAAGTCATCTTGGAAGTCATGCAACATTTAGCATATGAACGTTAAAAGAATGTTGGTAAATATAAAAATGCAAGCTAAAAAATGTCTATGAAGCTTGAATCGGTGTGATGACAGAAAAAAATGATGTGCTTTGAGGAAGAAAAGTAGACTAATGATCAATAAATAATCAAAGCTACTTTTATTAGATTTAAAAGCGCTGAAAAAGATTTGCTAGATATAAGAAATTTACTTAATTAAATATCGACTATTTGCTAAAAATTTATAAAAAATGCCTCTGTACACGACAAATTTCATAGGATCCTTGTCCTATCAGGCTTTTTCTTTCTTAAAATTGCTAGCACTTTCTTAAATTCTTCTTTTTTTCCAAAACCAATCAAACGTAGAATAGCCATTTGAA
>NZ_VOZA01000074.1:0-8333 GCF_013420015.1 Acinetobacter sp. YH12039
TTGTCTTTTATACGTAATTTAAGGGTTTTCATGTACTTATATTAACAATCAAAACTCAAGGAAAATAGTCCTTAGTTAAATCAAACGACACTTCATGTCGTGTCGCTTATATCTCTGACCTGAAGGAAAGAGTTTTACGCTCCATTTGATAAAATCGCGCAAGGCGACGCATTTATTTTCATTAGCCCTGAATATAACCACGGCTACAGCCCTGCGCTCAAAAATGCATTGGATTACCTCGGTAAAGAATGGGGCGGAAAACCTGCGGCATACGTTAGCTATGGAGGCACCAATGGTTCACGTTCGATTGATCAAATTCGCCAAGTGGCAACTCAATTGGGCTTAATTGACAGTAATGCTGTAGTTGAAATTCGTGACATTTTTACACGTAATCAAACAGATAAATTCGAACCGAATGAATTTGACAACAAAGCGGTTAAAGCGATTTTCAAAAAATTACTGCAATATGTGAGTGCTTAATTGTTGCCGTTCGCGTGATAGATGCCGCCTTTTGTAGGTTCAGGCTTACATTATTTTCGGCAGATGGCAGCTATACGCCATGCATCATCCACGATAAAGTTAAAGCATACAGAGACAGGACGTCACTGAACATAAAACAACAATGATAAGACTAAGCAGGAAGCTTACGGTAGGACAGGAGTTATACCGCTAGAATGAATCTGAAAAAGCCTCGACAGGATGTCGGGGCTTTTTTCATTTCAAATGCTACATAAGAATAGCTCTAACATGAGCCACAACCAAACTCAGGGCAATGACTCATTAGATCTCATCCAATCGGATACGATTACTTTTTAGAACTCTCCACAATTAAACGCGTCACCAAGTACAAACGCGGTACGATAGAATCTGTCAAAATATATTCAGCTTTATCTGAATGTAATCCATCGCCAGACATACCGATTCCTTCAATGATCGCGGCTTTCGAACTAACCCCAGCAAAAGCGGCATCGGTACCACCACCCCAAGCGGTCGTTTCAACTTTCATCGGCAGCTTTAATTCGTTTGTGTAAATCTGCTGGGCTGTTGCGGCTAATTTTTTGGCTTGTGGACTGGCTTCTAAAGGTGGACGACGGACTTCAAATTTGACCTCGACCTGACTTTCCGCCAATTTTTTGGTTTTAACTTTTTGCTTCAAGGTTTTTTCCAACTCAGCAAAATCTTGTGGTTTTAAGGAACAAGCATCTGCCTGTGCTGTCGCATGGTCAGGAATCACATTTCGGGTTTTTCCAGCCGTCGCAACGGTCCAATTCAGCTTTAAACCCGTTTTCGGATTGGATAGATTTTCCAATTGTTGAATCTGAAAAGCCAGTTCTGTCAAGGCATTGACCCCTGCTTCAGGTTTTACCCCCGCATGCGAACCCCGCCCTTTAATATCTAAATAAGCCGCACCAATCCCACTGGTGGCTAACATCAAGCTTCCCTCTAAACCACCGGTTTCAAAGGAGAGGACAACATCCTGATTTTGAGCGGTATCCATAATCAATTGGCGCGAGCCGGGTGAACTGATTTCTTCATCTGAATTAATTAACACCGTAATGGTGCCGTAATCTTGGTACTTCAGCTTTTTCAGCATATCCAAGACATGAATCACTGCAGCAACACCCTGCTTGTCATCCAAAATACCTAAACCATAAGCTTTATTACCGTCTATGCGAAACGGTTGACCTTGTAATTGGCCCTTTTGATACACCGTATCGTTATGCGCCAACAACATAATGTTCGTTTTACCTTTGCCTTTTAGTACCGCTTTTACAATCGGCCCTGTCTGGTCTGGCGCACCATCGAGTTTCATGATGTCTTTGGGCTGAATCACGTTCACCTCAGCCCCTGTGGCTTTTAATTGCTCTGCGACCACCTTGGCAATCTGATTCAATCCCTCAATATCTTTACTGCCAGATTCAATATTGACTAAGGTTTTCAAGGTCTCTAAATAACTTTGCTTTTGACTTTCTGCAATTTTCTTAATCTCTTGTGGAGATGCTGCCCAACTTGCTGAAGCACTAAGCACAATGACGCAGCCTAATGCGAGCTGAAGTTTTGATGTCGTCCGTTGTTGTGTAAGTGTTCTTAGCATCGATCTTATTCCCTGTATATTTTTCATTATGAATTTTTAATGTCTGATAAATTAGTTCACCATTCAACCAATTAATCGCAAAAATATGTAACACCACTGATAAGGCTTTTAGTCACTTCAAAACCAGCTTCCTGCTGTTTTAAAAGCGGTTTAGATCAATATGGATGCATAGATCTAACGGTCGAGAGCCTTAATGCTGTGCAATACATTGACGCGACGGACAGAATGATAATTTAGGTGTTGTACGTTTTGGCTTACATCAGATGCGGATAATAGACACTATTCACGTTATTGGATTACTTTTATATTAAGGTCATACAGCGACAGGATGTCACTGAACATAAAACAACAATGATAAGACAATGAGCAGGAAGCTTAACGGTAGGACAGAAGTTATACCGCTACAATGAATCCGAAAAAGCCCCGACAGGATGTCGGGGCTTTTTTCGTTTAAGCTCCGTGAAAGCAACATTCCATGTATTTGCACAGACTAAACATCGACCTGAAAACCTAAATCGACATCACAGGCGGCTTGACCAGCTCGAATCCCCCAGTTTTCTTGAGGGCTTTCGCGTAAGGTAATGATGATATGGTCGGCTGGAATGCCAAATTCCACCAAATTTTGCACCAGCATTTGATATAACTTACGCTTGGTTGCTAAGGTTCGTCCCGCAAAACAATCGATGGTGATATGTGTAAAACGCTCAGGCTGCGTCAAATGATCAAACACCTGAAACCGATGTGGGGCATGCACTTGCAAACGTATATTGCGGTCATATCGAGGCAGCTGAAAACTCTGTTGTAAGGCGTCAAAGACAGCATTTATCAACTGTTGTTCTTGTTCTATGCTGTATTGCATCCGTATATCGATTTGTGTTGCAGGCATGCGCGAAACTCATTGTTGTTATATCCATCACTACACTAGCAGGATTTAGCGACGTTCTGCTGTAGGCATTTACCTACAGCGCTTGCAGTATTTACGCCTGTAGCCTCAACAGCAACGCGCCTATAGTAAGAACATACAGAGACAGGATGTCTTGCAATAAAAATAAATAATGCACATGCAGCAGGAACGCTAATCGGTATGACAGGAGTCATATCTTTAGAATGAATCTAAAAAGCCTTCGATAGGATGTCGAGGGCTTTTTTCATGTCGTCATTCACTCAGCAATCGCACTCTATTCGTCGAAAAATCGCAATTTATCAACAATACTTACATCGCAACAGTAAAACTGTACTTATAATCGGCAAAGATTTTAGACAGAATAATGGCTGCGAGTTCAGCAGCTCGAACTGTCAGCGCTTAGGGATTAGGCGACAACAATAAAAATTGAATTAAAAAATTAGAGAATGACCTATGCAATTGCAACAGCAACAACTGAATAGTTTTACCCGCATTTTTCATGCCGCTCCAGAACACAATAGCCCACAAGATCTTGCACAATATATTGGCGCGCATCGACAAGAGCTTTTACAACAAATCCATGAAAATGGCATCTTGCTGTTCCGTGGTTTTAACATCAAGCAACCCGAACAATTTAACCAACTGATTGAACAATATTTTCAGTTTACGCCATGGAATGCATTTAACCCCAATATACCCAGCTGGGTTGCATCTTGGATGCGAAAATACAGCGAGAACTTGCTCGGCGCAGGCGACTACCGTCGTTATATCGACCGCAACACAGTGCAATTGGGTCCAGTCGAAAACTCGGTACAAGGCCCACATGTTGAAGGCGGCGTGCGCTCAGAACGCTCGCGTTATATCGCCTTATTTTGTCAGGAACCTTCGACGTATTTGGCAGAAACAGGATTTAATAACTTAGAGCAGATTTGGGAGAATTTTCCGAAACATCTACAGGAAAAATATCTCGGTGCATGGAACCATTTTTCTTATGTCTCGGCGCGCGAGGTGGGGCTATTTGACCGGTTATTGCTGAAAAAGAGCCCGTTTAGTCTAGAGATTCGACAAGATAAAAAAGCCAAACTGACCTTACAGCGTTCGCCACTGGTGATTCATCACCCCGATACGAAAAAGCATGTCATTCAGCCGTGGGCTTTTGCCAATAATACCAATCCATTTGCCCATCAGGCGGCCAAAAATTGCTTTGAAAATCGAGGAGAGATTGAAATCGATTCGACGGCGGACGGCATGCAGCTGACTTGGGAAATTTACACGCCAGAAGGTCAACAAATTGAATGCAGCGATAACGAAAAGCAGCAATTTTTTGATGCGATGTATAAAGATGCGCTGCTTTTACAATGGCATAAAGGCGATGTTGCGATCGTCGATAATATTAAAATTGCGCATTGGCGGATGAATGGAGAACAAGGAAATCGTAAATTAATTCAAATTCAAGCCAATGCATTTAATGCCGATGAGCACTATGCGGCTTAGCTGATAGATTTAAAATTCGTGCAGGCCTGTATGTGAGAAGCCCCGTAGGGGCTTTTTTTTATTTTTTGAATTTTTTTGTTTATTTTTTAGCCGCTATTTTGGCTCAATTTTGAATAACCATGCTTTTTCACCGTCCTCAATCCCCCAAATGGCGCCATCTTTGGCTTCAATCAAGCCACGGACCCGCTGTTTCATGTCGATGCGCTGGATTTCTGTTGCCGGTTGATGCGCTGTGTCCACAATCACGATTGCTTGAGACGACAACCCGCCAATCAGCGCTTTATTTTTCCACAAGGGGAATTTTTGCCCTTGGTAAAACATCAAACTCGACGGTGAAATCACCGGTGTCCAGCTGATGGCAGGCGCTTCAAATTCAGGCCGTGTATGATGATCAGGAATCGGTTGATCATCATAATGATCGCCATTCGACACATGCGGATAGCCATAGTTTTTACCACGTTGCACAAGATTTAACTCATCGCCGCCTTTCGGTCCCATTTCGGCCACCCAAAGCTGCTGTTTTGCATCAAATGCCATGCCTAAAGGGTTACGGTGCCCGAAGCTCCACACTTGCTTGGCAACCTCGCCTTGGGTCTGAAATGGATTATCTACAGCAGGTGTTCCATCACTATTTAAGCGCAGTACTTTACCCAAATTTGACTGCAGATCTTGTGCAGGATCAAACTTCTGACGTTCGCCCGAACTCACCCATAATTTTCCATCTGCACCAAACTGCATACGGTGTGAATAATGGCCTTGACCTTCTACTTTTGGAATTTGCCTCCAAATGATTTTCCGCTGTTTTAAACTTGGCGCAGCTTCATTGAGGTTTAATGTGGCTTTTTCGATGACAGCGCCATAACCGCCCTGTCCCGCTTCTGCATAGCTCAAGTATATCTGATGATTTTTTTCAAACTGCGGATCAAGTGCAATATCACCTAATCCGCCTTGTCCGCCATAGGCAACTTTGGGAAGGTTTTTCACCTGTATTTTCTGCTGATTTTGCGGGTTAAAGATGATCAGTTGACCTTTTCTTTCAGTTAGCAATAAGCGTCCATCTGGGAGTTGTTGAAACGCCCAAGGTTCATTAAATTGAGCGATTTTTTGTATTTTAAAGCGTTGTTCTTGCTGGATTTGTGCCGATTTTTGAGCTTGGCTTGGTGTTTGATCTTGTGCTGTAGTTGTGGTGTTTTCCGCATGGCATGCGGCTGTCATCAAGATACCGACGATGAGGCTAGGCGTTCGAAAATATTGTATACATTGTTTCATTTATTGTTCCCTTCCCTTTTATAATCATTTGATTCTAATCAATTAATCAGATGATTTTTCTTTGGAAAGGTAACAGAATAATTTTGTACGTTTTGGCTTACATGGCATGCAGAAAATTGCTGCTATTCAATTTATTCAAACAGGCCTAATCTACAGTTATCAGGAAACAGGAAGTTTCCGAAACATAAAACAATAACAATAAGTTTCTGCATCAGGACGTGAGATATGACATGGAGTTGTATCTAAAATACGAAATACGAAGAAAACCCCAACAGGATGTTGGGGTTTTCTTTTTCTAGCTGATTTTTAAAAGTTCGCTCTAATCTAGAACTTTCGCATAACATCTCTGTCAAAACTTCTTACAGTTTCCTGCGAAATTATTACATACCCAAATCCGTCAGCTTGTTAGCGTGGTAGACAATCCTCATTGCAAGGAGTCAATCATGACTTTAAAAGCTTTAGTGATAACTTCAAATGTCGGTGTTGAACATGACGAGCTGATCCAACCATTAAATTATTTAAATGAAAAGGGAATTGAAGCCATTCATGCCGCTATTAAACATGCGGTTGTCCAAACAGTAAAAGCCGACAAAAAGGTCGAAGCTGAAGTTCAACCCAATGCCCAATTGAGCAACGTAAATGCTGAAGACTATGATGTGTTAGTAATTCCAGGCGGAACTGTCAATGCAGATCATCTACGGATCGATGAAGATGCACTGCGACTTATTCAAAACTTTGCTGACCATCAAAAACCTATTGCTGCAATTTGTCATGGTCCTTGGGCGCTCATTAATGCTGAACGAATTCGTGATAAAACTCTGACGTCTTATAAAAGTATTCGTTTGGATTTGGAAAATGCGGGTGCACATTGGGTCGATGAGCAGGTGCACCGCTGTAATACGGGTGGTTGGGTGCTCATTACTTCTCGTTGTCCAGATGACTTGCCTGCGTTTAATCAAGCGATTCAGCAGGAGCTTGAGCAACAGCAACAGCAACAGCAACAGCAACAGCAACAGCAACAGCAACAGCAACAGCAACAGCAACAGCAACAATAATACTAAAATGAAAATACCCGCATATTGCATGCGGGTATTTTATAATGTTGATTCATAAAATATTATGGCTTACAAATTTTTTAAGTAAGCTACCACATCATCATTGCCTGCCATTTCTGCAAGCTCTAATGCTGTGTATTGGGTCTTATGCTGTACATTTGCACCATTAGCTACCAAAAGCTTCACCACGTCTAAATAGCCGTTTTCTGCGGCTGCATGCAGTGCGCTATAGCCTTCTTCATCGGCAGTGTTTACGTCTGTGCCATTCGCTAAAGATTTTTCGACTTCTGCGAGTTCACCTAAAGATGCCCAGTACACCAGTTCAGGCAGATGCAGTTCTGCATCATCTTCAGGGATTGGCGAGATAGAATTAAATTGCATGATCATAATACCTATTTGTAATTTCTATAAATATCGCTTGTCAATTAATGACCATGGCAGAATTGGTCATATAAATCAGTTTATTTAACGAATTTTATCAAATCTATTTAAAGCGTAATTCACAGTTTTCTTTGAATTTAATAAATATTTTCCATTTTTATCGCGTTCAATACAAATGGATAATTTAGCCGCTTGTGTAATAGTTCCAGATTCCAGTAATCGACTGATATCACTATTTGGAAGAATAATATAATTATTTACATAAGATGGACCATTACATGATCGTAATACAAAAATATAGAAAGTAGATGATGCATCCTTTGAATCATAAGATCTCTGATTTATCGTGAATCTATACTGATTATTTGATTCAGATATATTGGCTGTTTTAACCCGTATATGAAAGTATTTATTATCTTTTGCTGCGACAAGATCAATACCATCATCAACAGCCATATATGATGTATTAAATCCAAAAAATAATAATTCAGCCATCACTGCAAATTCACCAGCCTTGCCCGTATACAGTGCATTAACTGTAGGTGGCGGTGGAACAATATCAGGTACAACTTTTTTGATTTTTAATCTGTAAATTCCCCGTCTTGGAGCACCTTTAGAATTTTTTGGTTTTGTGAACTCTGATTTTGTTTTATATTTGTCAATATCCTTTGAAAGTATTGAAGAGATTTTCTTAGATAAAACATCTAGATGCTGCTGAGTATGAGGATATTTCGCTACGATTGCTTCTGCTATTTGATCAACATGCATTTCTTTTCGCGATTCCTTCATTACTTCTTTAATTTGCTCAATAAACTCCATCTCTCCCCCCATAAAATAGTCATAGTTAAGTTTTTATATCTTTTTTAAAAACTTATAAATATAGAATATTAGAAAATATAAAATAATTATTTTATTAGCATTTTAAATAACCCAAAAAAAGCCCCCTTACGGATAATGCCAGTCAGTTAAGCAAATTTTAGTAAAATGTAGTAAAAATGAGTGTATGTAAATACGCTCATTTTTTTATGTCTTTATCTGAACATTTAGAATCCACTCTTGAACATTCTCTCCCATCACTCAACCATTTTTGTGAACTTATTGATTTAAATTGGATTGAAACAAGCCTGCATCAAAC
>NZ_VOZA01000075.1:0-8129 GCF_013420015.1 Acinetobacter sp. YH12039
AATGTATATCGTTGGCAGAAGAAATTATTTAGACCAATTATCAAAAGCTTCATTGATGACTTTATTCTCGATAAAAATCATCTGCTACCACAGAGAATCTTTAAATAATAGTGCGTAAGTCCTATAAGAGTAATACAAATCCATTGATTTTAAAATTGGAGCACATTTATGGCATGTACATGTAGTCATGAGCCAGCACCAAACAAACCCAACAGTAAATTTCGTATCGCACTTTGGATTGCCTTAATCATTAACGCCATGATGTTTTTGGTGGAGCTGATTGGTGGGGCTTATGCACATTCTTCTGCGCTTTGGGCGGACTCGCTGGATTTCTTTGGTGATGCTGTAAATTATGGGGTTTCATTAGCCGTGCTTGGCGCCAGTTTATATTGGCGTGCAACAGTTGCCTTGGTGAAAGGTTTTGTCATGGCAGCGTTTGGGATCGTGGTGATTGCCAAAGTGCTCTATGCCTATGCCAATGGGATCGCACCTGAACCGATCACCATGGGTATAATTGGTATCTTAGCTTTAGTCGCTAATGTCATCTGTGCATACGTCCTATATGCCTTCCGAGAAGGCGACTCCAATATGCAATCCGTTTGGCTATGTAGCCGTAATGATGCGATTGGTAACGTCGCGGTGATCTTGGCGGCTGTTGGGGTATTTGGTACAGGCAGTCTATGGCCAGATTTGATTGTGGCCGCAATCATGGCAATTTTAGGTTTAACGGGCGGTTATCAGGTGATTCGAAAAGCACTGCAAGAGCGTAAGCAAAAAAATATTCTGAGTACCCCTTGCTCTTAAATACTTACTCTTAAATCCACCGTTAATGGCATTCATTTCAGCAAGGTTTTTAACGCAGAGGAATAGTCGTTAAATCGCTAGTTGAAATTAAAATAGCAGTCAGTTTTATACGAAATTTTCCTGACTGCTAATTCGATAAATCATCTGAAATCAGACTGTATTTAATAGGGTGCTGAGGTTTTATCTACAGACTCCAATTAAGTTATGCTTTACAATAGCGCGCGAAAATCATGTTTAAAAATTAGGTTTTCTACCTTGAAAGCTTTATGTTTAGGCCCCATTGGTGCATCAGGTAAATTAAATGTCGAAAAAGCAAGACATCATTAACGTTGCGCTCCAACTCTTCAATTCTTATAGCTATAACTCGATTGGTATAGATCGAATTATTGGGGAATCGGGCGTTGCTAAAATGACGTTTTATAAATATTTCCCCTCTAAAGCCAAATTAATTGAAGAATGTCTCGTGATTCGAAATCTTAATTTACAGGAATCACTTGAAGCTGCTATTGCAGAATGTGATCCAGAAGACCATCTTTCGCATATTAAAACCATTTTTGCTTGGTACGATGCTTGGTTTCATACTGCAGATTTCAATGGTTGTATGTTTCAAAAAGCAGTAGAAGAAATATCTAAAGTTTATCCTTCGTCATTACAACCTGCGATCGATTATAAAGACTGGCTCAAATCAAAACTAAGTACTGCTTTGCAAAATCTGGGCATTCAGCAAACTGAACAACTAGCTGCATTTCTGAGTAGTATTTTGGATGGCATGACCATCCAAGCCCAAATTGACCCCAACCAAGTGCATTTAGCAGATTATTGGAAGCGAGTTGAAACCTTAATTCGTTTGGAATTGGCTGCTTAAAAATTTGTTTGTAGGCATCTAGGTTTTAAATCTAGCGACGACTTATTTGTATTGATTAACCATCAATTTTTTTCACATGACTTAAGATTCTAAGAAAATAAAAAGCGCGATTATTTGGGGTAATCGCGCTTTGCTGACAATTGTGCGTTCAAATCATTCACTTTGTTAGCTTAAGTCAATGATTTGAATTTCGAACGTTTTATACGTTTTCTCTCATTTATATTTTTACCCTCTGAATGCTAAATTCATTCGGTTTTTGCAGCAAAATAGACAGACTTGTTTGTTTTTTTTGAATTATAGGGGATCTTAGGTGAATTACAAGACAGGAAAGAAAGGGTTGTGTGTTTTTTAATCTGACTTGAGTTTAAATTAATCTACTATTTTTAAAGATAATATTAAAAAATTGATCATTAAGCTCGATTTAAATTAGACGATAAAACTATTTTTACAGTTGCGTGCATGACGCTGTTCGTTGGGTGCAAGTACATGGTCTAAGACCATTTGGTGAATATTTTATATGCAAGAAGTAATTAGTGAGTGGGTTCTCCGCTTTTTATTTTTAAGTGAATTTTTGAATCGTGGATTTTACATAACGAAACATCTTCTATGGTTTTAAGCATTAAGTTTATTGATGAATTTGACTAAACTAGCAGCAAAATTATTTCCATGATTACAATTTAGAATTTTTATTATGTTAGGCAAAATATTTGCTGTATTAGAACAATTGGGTCTATCCGCTCAAAAACGTGCCATTCATGTGCAATTTTCCAACCCTGCGTTGAATGAAGAGCTTTTTATTCAACGTATTGATGGGGAGCATATCTTAAACCAAGGCGTACAAGCGACTTTGATTTGCCTATCCACCAATGCCCTTATTCCACTAAAACAATTTATTGGCTCACAGGTCGCGGTTGATCAAGTGACCGATCAGGGCGAACTCTTCCGCACCACGGGTATTATTACCGAAGCCACCCAAGGCCAGAGTGATGGTTCACTTACCTTGTATAAACTGACCTTAGAAGATGCAACATCACTGTGGCATAAACGCCGCAATAGCCGTGTATTCATGAACAAATCGGTACGTGAGGTCAGTGAAACTATTTTTAAAGAATGGCAAAGCAAAAGTCCGCTCTTTGCAGCAAGCCTAACGCTTGATCTCAGCGGTTTAAGTCAAAACTATGATGTACGACCTTTCATCATGCAATCGAATGAAAGCGATTATGACTTTCTGACCCGCCTGTGGCGTAGTGAAGGCATTAACTGGCTGATTGATGAAGCACAACTGAAAGTACCACATTCCTCAGCCCCAATTGAAAAACAAAAGCTTCGTCTAATTGATGACAATAGCCAATATCAAGCCCTAAGTCGCCGCAACATTCGTTTCCATCGCTCCAGTGCTACAGAAAAACAAGACAGCATTACCAGTTTGATTGGTGAACGCAGCATCCAACCGACTGCGGTCCATGTACAGCGCTGGCAAGCTGATGGCCTCAGCCAAGAAGAAGGCGCAGGTTCAGTTCAAAGTAAACATCAGCATAGCCAAAACCAAGACAATGCTAGCCTAAGTTTGGAACAAGCGTGGCATGTCAGCCCCGCGTGGATGCAAGACCTAAACGGTGAAGATCAAGCCACAGCCGCATCCAATAGCCAAATTGAAAAACTGAATCAAAACCTAACGCGATATCACGAGCTGCAATCGAAAAAATTCAATGCACAATCGACCGTGCGTGATACACAAGTCGGCTATTGGTTTGAACTAAATGAACATCCTGAAATCGATCAACACAGTGGCGCAGACAAAGAATTTCTAATCACAGAAAAGAAATTCTATAACCAAAATAACTTACCTAAGGACCTCACTGAACAAGTCAACCAACTGATTGCACAAAGCCAGTGGAAGATTAAACCGATTCAAGAACAAGCAGAACGCCAAGCCAATAACTTAATTCTGCAACGACGTAATATCTCTACTGTTCCTGAATATAACCCACTCGAACATCGTCCAAGCACCCATCCGCAACGTGCCAAAGTCGTTGGACCAAGCGGTGAAGAAATTCATGTTGATGAATGGGGCCGTATTAAAGTTCGCTTCTTATTTACCCGTGGAGATGACCATAGCCATGATGGCGGTGCTGGCAGCAATGACAATGATACGGACTCAGCATGGGTAGATGTGCTTACCCCTTGGGCAGGTGAAGGCTATGGCGCACGATTCTTGCCGCGCATTAATGAAATCGTGGTCATCGATTTCTTTGACGGTAATATCGACCGGCCATTTGTGGTGGGGCGCATACATGAAGCACAGCGCAGACCAACCCAATTTGATAGTAAAGGTAACCTGCCAGACACCAAAAAACTCGCTGGGATTAAAAGTAAGGAAGTCCAAGGAGAAGGCTTTGGACAACTGCGCTTTGATGACACGACTGGACAAATCTCAACACAATTACAAAGTACCCATGGTGCCACTCAGCTCAACCTAGGGAACCTCAGTCATCCCAAAGAAGCCGCAGAAAGTGAAGGTCGAGGTGAAGGCTTTGAACTAAGAACCGACCAATGGGGCGCAGTGCGTGCAGGTCAAGGGCTACTTGTCAGCACACATCCACAACAACAAGCAGCAATGCACCTCGATGCACAACCCGCGAAAGAACAAATCGAAGCCAACTTAAACAGCAGCAAAGCCTTAAGCGAAGTGGCGAAAAATCAACAAACTGACCCACTTGAAGTCTTAGATAACTTAAAAAACTTCCTTGGACAAATCGAAAAAGGCAGTAAAGAAAAAGCCGATGCTTTTAAACAGGCCTTAATGATTTTATCTGCACCGAACTCAATTGCTGTGAGTAGTCAGGAAGATATCCACCTTTCAGCAGATGGACAGATCAGCCAAAGTGCAGGCGATAGCATCAACCTCAGTAGTCAAAAATCCTTGATTGCCCATGCACAAAGCAAGATCAGTCTATTTGCAGCACAAGAGGGATTACGTGCCTATGCAGGCAAAGGCAAAGTTGAAATCCAAGCCCAAGGTGATGGGGCAGATCTGATTGCAAGAAAGGGTATTCAAATTATTTCGACGGAAGAAAATGTTGATATAAAAAGTCCAAAGGAAATTATTCTTACCGCTGGTGGGTCACAACTTAAAATTACTAGTGCAGGAATATTTCCAACAACTGCAGCGAAATTTGAGGTAAAGGCGGGGCAGCATAAGTTTGTGGGCGGACAACAAGTTAATTACAGTTTACCCGCATTAGGGGATCTAAAGAACTTTTTAGAGCTGAATTATCATTGGCCTGATTTGGAACCTATGAAAAATGCACCTTATCTTGTAATTTTTGAAAGTGGTCAAGAGTTTAAAGGTCATTTGGATGATAAAGGCTTCGCAAAAATTCCTAATATTCCCCTCAATGAATCTTATACAGTCTGGTATGGAGAAGATCAACGCGAAGTTGAAATTGAAGTTCTGGAAGATAATGCATTAGAAACTTTTACTGCTCAAGATGAGATCGAGCTTGAAGAATTATTAAAAGATTGGGATTTAGAAGACTAAATAGGTTTTTATATGGTTGATTTAAATAAAGATGATGTCGCAACAATTACTCAGGCTATAGCTATAGGTTTTTCACCGGCAGGTATTGCACTTGATGTGGCTGATCTAGCTAGAGCATCCTATAACCTATATCAAGAAAAATCAGATGATCATTACTTCGAAGTTGCGTTGTGTATTATTGGGTTTATTCCTGGACCTGGAGATGGAGTCAAAGCAGGTCTAAGAATAGTCAATAGAAAGCCAGAAATTTTGTTTGAATTAATTCGTTTTATTATGACGCACTGTAAAATTCATGGAGATCCTGAAAAATGGTTGGCAGAAGTAATCAGTGATAAGAAAATAAGGGAATTAATTCGAAGTGGTAAGCAGGCTTCTATTAATGCTTCGAATAATAATATTGATAGTAGATGGGCAAAGTATTGGGTTAATCAAAGTATAGAGCTTACGTTTAATTTCTTAGAGAACTCAATATCATCACTAATACAATTGTTGGCAAGAAAAGTCTTGCATTGGAAATCCAAAGTACCAAAGACTTCTGCTGATCGAAGACAAAACAGTAATGGAAATGGTCATCAAAATAGTTCCGCTCATGGTACGACTTACAATGGAAAAACAGGGCAAAATGGAGATGGCAAAGGCACTAAAGGCCGTACACTGTCAAAGACCGATATTTCAAAAGTTTTATCTAATTTAGAAGTTGGAGGTGTAGGTGAACATATGGCTGATTATTGGGTTGCTAATAAATTAGGAATCAAGGTTTCCCATGATTCAGGCAGTAAACCCAATGAAAAACTACAACGCACAATGACTAAACTGCATGTAGGAATTCATGATCAAGGAATTGATGCGATTTGGAAGTCTGATAAAAAAGATCTTGGTATAATGAATACCAAGACCTATGCCGTGATTGAGGCCAAAGCAAGTTTAAGTATGGGGAAGGGAACAGGACCAGGTTCTTTATTGAATGATTTAGATAAGCAACAAGATACAAGAGATCGACATAAAGAAAGGACTGATGCCAAAAAAGATAAACGTTCTGAAAAGAAACTTGTGCCAAAGCAGAAGTATTTGAGTAATCAGCAAATGAGTGAAAAATGGGTTGAAGCACGCTTATCTATTGTAGAAAAAAGACAAGTTCTACCTAGTTACAGCCGTCATTTACTTTATTTTAATTATGCTCATCCTGAAACTGTGGAGCATTTAAATACGTTAGCCGTTTCTATTCAAGATCAGCAACCTATTGATCATACAAAGCATCTAAATGAACATACACCATCAAATTTTTGGGGTGCAGCTAAAATTGATGAGGCTCTGAACAATCGAGTTACTCGAGCAAATACCAAAAATGGTTATACGAAATAAAATTAGATGATTAAAATGAGGAATCAACAATGTTAGATTTTACAGAACGACGTAGACAACAATTTCTAACTGAAGACTATTATAAAAGTGCCTATGATTTTTATATAGAAGACGTTGATTTTTGGAAAGAAAGTGATACGTTTGAAGATGATCAATACAATTGTGGTGAAGATAGGCGTTGGACGCTTATAACACATGATTATTCTTTTCTACTTTACCTTGTATACACAGCAGGAAAATCTATAGGGGAAGTTATCCCCTTATTTGAAAAAGTTATAGAAGGTTTTGAAAAACAATCTGAAGCCTTAGCTATCTTCCATAAGTCAAAAAAACCTTCTGTCATTCCAACTCAAAATGAAACGTTAAATATACTTGGTCTGGCTTTTTTATTAAATCGAAATGATTTATTTGATCGTATACATTCATTAGTCAATGGTGAGGGTGAAAGTCATACGTGTGAAGATGAAATTATTAATAAATTTTTTAAACTTAATGATCCTTCACATCCAACATTTAACGAAGGAAATTTATTTGCATTAGGTTATTCAAAATTATGTGATGTGATTGATAATGTGCTAGTTAAAAATAATAAAGAAACTGCTGTTAAATATTTAGATGAATACTTAGCTGATTGGTATCAAATGAATAAAAATGCACTTTGGTTTAATAGTCATTTAGAGCCTGCAGAAGAACTAAAATATTGTGGTTATTGGTCTTTTGAAGCAGCTGCTTTGGTTTATTTACTAGACTTAGATGATAGTTCCTTACATAAGCACTTGTTTTATCCTAAAGATATAGTTGCATGGGCTCGTAAAAATAATACTCAATCTGAAGTAACCCAAGAGAATCTAACTGTAATAAAAGTCAAAGCTGGCGAAAAATCCCCAAAAACGGGCTATTGGACAACCCCTGCACAAGAAGATTCACGCGTTCATGTGTTAAGAGGTGAAATGTTACCAACACTTTCTGAAACAGATTGGGGTGAAGTGTACTGGTATTTTAATGGTGAGGAATAAATAAAACATGCCCTTCGGGGCATTAATTTTAGGATTAATATGAATTTCGATAAATATAAAAGACAGATTTTTTTAACTGAAGAGTATTATTTAAAGACTAAAAAATACAATGAAGAAGGAATACCCTTATATTTAGAAAGTGATGCATTTGAAGATGATCAATATAATTGTGGAGAAGCTTCAAGATGGCAATCTATTAAGTCTCCATTAAAAAGTAAACATGTATTCTTTTCCGAATTGGTTTGATACTCTCTCCACCCATTGCTCTATTTTATCAGCTGTCATGACTTGAAAATCTCGCCAATAATATTTCATCTGCTTCCATACCATCTCGATTCGATTTAACTCAGGGCTATAAGCTGGAATAAAATACAAATTCGTCGAAAAGTTACTTTTAAGTAGCTCTCTGTAATCGTAAGCGTCCGCTGAATCCCATACCTATTTTTTAATTCAATTTAGGTTTCCAGCAGTGCGGCAGCAATTCTTCAATTTGGGTCACTTTGTGTGTCGGTAACCTTTTCAGCACATCACTTAAATAGGC
>NZ_VOZA01000076.1:0-8126 GCF_013420015.1 Acinetobacter sp. YH12039
TTCATGCGCTAAAGTGGGTCCAAAACCGTGGAATTGCTCAGCAACAAGATTGAGGCACTTGAGCCTGATTTCTTCAGGAAGCCTGGAGTTGCTGGTTTGGCCACGTGCAGCATGTGCTAATGCAGCTGGGCCTTGAGCTTTATATTTCTGCAGTAATCGTCTGATTTGACGTTCTGAGATATGAAGTAGCTGAGCAGCCTGAGGTTGAGTTATGCGTTGATCGCAGATTTCCTGCAAGACCGACAATCGTTTAAGTTCTTTATCCGACATAGACACCAACATATCAAACCGTCCGCTAAGGAAATTGCAAAAGTGCATATTCTAAAAGCGGACATTTTTACTTTGGAGAAACCGGACATTTCTACTTTGGGCTTACAAGAGAGACTTCGCATAAGAGATTTTATGTTAAATGACTTAAATTTTTGGAGGAGATAATGATGCCTAATAATGAACATGAACAGGTGCATAGTAAATTAATTCAGATTATGGAAGATACTATTGATATTGCAGATATTTTGAATAGAAAAGATGCAAATAATGAGATGCTGTCTGAACAGTTACACAACCAAATGTTTGAACTAAGCAAAGCTATTCGTGACTTAAAAAAATTAAGTCAAAATTAAAATTATATGAATTAAAAAATGGGAGATTTAAGCTCCCATTTTTATTGTGTTTGTAATTAGATAAATTATGTACCCAAACGCATTAACTTTTCTTGAATTGCATCACTAACAAAGGCATTTAGGGAGTTACTTGATGCTAAAACCGCTTTACGATGTAATTCTGGGCTTATACGGACATTGAATGTGCCCTTGAATGGTTGATCAGGAGTTTTACCTAATTCAGCACATGACTCTAAATAGCCATCTACTGACTCTTGAAAAGCTTGCTCAAGAGCTTTTAATGTTTCCGCTTCATAGGTGACTAGATCGCGAATAAAAGAGAGTTTTCCAAAGAGTTCACCAGTTTCAAGATCAGGCTCAATTGTACCGAGATAGCCTTTGTATTTTAGATAGCTCATAAAAATCCCTCCTGCTTGAGTGCCTGTTTTACAGCTTTTAATGCTCCACCCTTAATTTCATTTTCAGGATGTGGACGGTGCAGTAAAATCATGTGTTCTGTTTTCTCATTAAAAAAACGGACACGAGAGCCTGCCATTTCAAACTTTTCATAGCCGAGTTGGTTGAGTAAAACGACTAAATCTTTATACGGAAACGTATTTTTTGAACTTCCAAATTTTTCCAGTAACTTTTCCGTTTTACCCATAATTTAGTCCTACTGTATTGCTAGTAAGTATAGTTAATTTCAAACAAGTATTGCAACTAAATTTAGTTGCAATCCTTGTGATTGCCATTATGTTAAATATAAAGCTTTCAATATTTTTAGATTTTTTATTTAATTGAATAGTAATAATTTTTTAATGATTGAAATGACTACAAATCAAAATTTTGACGATATTCGTAAAGACGCTTCATTTTATTATTTGGATCACATCGAAAGTTCAATGATTCCAAATACTACACTATATGGAATTATTCAAAAATTAAAAAATAAACAACAAGTTAATCTAACTCACAATGAAAAAGGCCATTTAAAACTACTTAATCTTTACACTTTGCATAGCTTTGTTTGCGGCACCATTTCATTTAATCAATATAAAAAAGAGGCTGCCAATAATGAAATAAGAAATAAAATGTTGGCAGAACAGAAAATTCGTCAGGAGCTTTTAGAAAAAAGAGCTATTGAAAGACAAAAACGCCAAGAAAAATTAGTTCAAGAACGAAGAGACAGAGAAAAAACTGAAGATGAACGAAAAAAAGTAGAAGTCGGTAAATCATTACTCTTACAAGCAAAAGTTAGTAAAAATGATTTAGAAACTTTTGAAAATAAACTTCTAAGTTTGTGCAAACAGTACTTTTTCGACCCTTTAAAGTCAGAACTTTTAATACCTAGCCGTTTAAAAGATATTGTAAGAAAATATGAAGAAAAACAAAGCCTAACTAAATTTGAAGAAATATATATTCATGAATATATGCTCAGATCTTTAAATGGTTTTCTGCCAGACTTTCAGAAAAAAATTAGAAATAAAGTTGAATTAGAGAGATTAGCTGAGGAAAAAATTCGTCAAGAGAAATTGAGACAGGAAGCTATTGAAAAACAAAAGTTGCTTGAGTCAGATCCTGTTTATGTTGCAAAGCAAAAAGAAAAAGCATTACTAAAAAAATACGACATTAATGAATATCTATCAGAAGTATTACCTACAGAGCTTTCTGAAATTCTGAATAAGCTAGAAAATGAAACAAGACTGTCTCAAGATGAGGCAGTTTGGTTAAATACAATAGGTAAAAAATTCTTTAGTACCAAAGTTCGTCATAAATTTCATCGATTAGAAGCTAATTATTATTTGCAGGAATATGCAAAGAACACCAAGAACATTTGGAATGCTATTAATGCTAGTAGTCAATTAAGAAAGTGTCAGGAAAGTCTTGAGGCAGAAGAATTTTTAGAAAAAATTTCCACCAATGGTATCAAGGATAAAAAATTATTATCTGCGTATTTCACTACTCTTGGTGGAGTTAGACGTGATCTTCGCAAGGTTAAAGTCGCCATTGATAATGCATCCAAAGCTCATAATTTAACTCCAGATAATTATCGTCCTTGTACTTTATTAGGCGCTATTTATATGGAAACGTATCAATATACACTTGGGCATGAGTGGTATGAAAAAGCTAGTGAACGAGGTGCAACAAATCAATCAATTAATGCTGATCTTAAAAGCATTCTCTCTAAGATGGATAAAGCTAAACGTAATGAAATGATTGAACATTTATTGAAGTTAGATACTCACGCATACTCATGGCTAAAGTCTCTAAAAACAGCCGTATTAAACAAGCCTACAAGTAAACAAAATAAAGTCGAGCAATCAGTAAAAGCTCAGAAAAAAGCATCGCCATCACAGCCTAAAAAGAATGCTCAAAATAAGCAGCCTAAAAATTCTGAAAAAAGTTTAAAGGCCCTTTTAGAACAGGGAGCTAAGGCACACAATTTAAACCAGCCAGTGAGCCTATCAAAACCCTCATGCATGAAGCCTAAGAAGAAATAATTTTATTATTGAGTTTTCCTAAAATTAACATAATACACGTTATACGAAAGGCCCTATTTACGGGCCTTTTAATCATCTGATTAACATAAAATCTCTTATACGCAGTGGCGGCTAACGCCACTATACAAGGCAACAGACCATACACTTTTTTTAAAACTTGATCTTGGATCTTACTTTAGTCAGTAGCTGATCAAGCAAATTTTGATTTTTGGATAAGTCCAACAGTAAGCCATTTAATTTTGTTTGGATCTCTTTCGGATCAGTCACCTCACCACTCATAAGATTTTTCAACAAACCACCAATCTTGTTGAAATCCTCCTTTATGCTACGAATTTCCTGAAACGATTGAACATCTATCAAACTTTTGGGCTGATAGCTTAAACCCAAATCACGTGCATATTGAGAAACCGATAAATTAGCCTGAGCAGCATTTGCTTCAATCTGCTTTTTTTCTTCATCAGTTACGACCACTTTAATGATCTTTTGGCGTATCCGTTTTGGCTTTTTCTTTTCATTCATTTTCATCATTTCCATTGTCATTTGGCTATGCCAAAAGCTCCGCAGGACAAGATTCCACGTTGAGCTTGAAAAGCGAATAAGCAGGAGTAATGGGTGTCAAAATGCTAGCATGTTGACCAACATTACACATCTTGCCTGTTTCACCTTAATTAGGTTTCGCACTTAATCGCATATAATCGCACATAAAAGAGATTAAAAGCTTATAAAATTTTATAATCGCACTTAAAAGCTTATAATTGCATATAAAAGCTCTTGATCGCATATAATTGCACTTAATCGCATAAAAATAGGAATGAGGAGATCTAAATGGTTACTCGACATGGAGCAAAAAGATTCATCACTGCGGCTTTGCCTGAAATAGAAAAACGGTTAAAAGCAGGCTACACCATCAAAGAAATACATGCAGATTTACCAGATCTCGCCAACAATATTTCTTACAGTGCGTTATTAAGAAATTTGCAGAAAATGGGCATCAGCGAAAAAATGCCGCACCAGGGAAAAACACAAAACATCAAAGTTTCCCAAAATGAGACCAAAGCTGGAAGAAATCAGCAAACCTCTTTTTCTTATGATCCACATACAACAGGAAAGGATCTTATTTAAAAAAATAATATGCCTTTAAAGGTGCTTTAATTGCGATTACAGCTCGATTAATAAAGAAAGGTACAGAACGAGTGTCTACGAGTGAAATCGCTGAAATTCGCGCTTAGACCCCCTGAAAAACTGCTTTTTAGGCTGTGAAGCCTAAATAAGCGTAAATCACATGCAGAAAATTGACCCTAGATCGAGCAAAGCGAGTAAAAAGCTCATGAGCGAAGCGAATTCCGAGCTGCTTTTGCTTTTTCTTAAAGTCACAACCCAATGAGCCAAAAAATTGCCCCAACGAATCGAGCGAAAGCGAGATTCAATAGAGTTTGAGCGTAGCGAAAACCAAGGGCAATTTTTCCTTTCCTGGGCTTTTAATTATTTTAAAGTTTTTAAATACTTTTAGACGCGCTGAAAGCCTTTATTGGCAATACTTTCAAAGGCTATATGACTACGTTTACCTACCAATATGACTACGTTTACCTACCAATATGACTACGTTTACCTACCAATATGACTACGTTTACCTACCATAAATCTACATATTATTTTTTGTAGATTCAACTACGTTTACCTTGCATTTAACTACATAATATTTTATATAGATTTATATTCAGAAATAAAAAAGTAGACTAATAACATGCGAGATCTAGTTGTAAAAGATAATGCTTTAATTAACGCAAGCTATAACCTAGATCTAGTTGAACAGCGGCTTATTCTTTTAGCTATTGTTGAAGCAAGAGAAAGTGGGAAAGGAATTAATGCAAACAACCCTTTAGAAGTCCACGCAGAGAGTTATATTAATCAATTCAATGTTGCAAGACAGACTGCCTATCAAGCATTAAAGGATGCTTCAAAAGATTTATTTGCTAGACAATTTAGCTATCAAGAAATAAATAAACGAGGAAACATCGAAAACGTACTAAGTCGATGGGTTAGTGAGATTCGTTATATTGATGCTGAAGCGACTGTTAAGTTAATTTTTGCACCTGCTATTGTTCCATTAATTACTAAGCTCGAAGAACAGTTTACTAAGTATGAATTACAGCAAGTGAGTAATCTCAGTAGTGCTTATGCTGTACGTTTATATGAATTATTAATCGCATGGCGTAGCACTGGGCAAACTCCAGTTATAGAGCTTGAAGAATTTAGAAAAAAAATTGGTGTGCTTGATGATGAGTACACAAGAATGGGGAACTTTAAAGATAGAGTTTTACACCTAGCCATAGCTCAAGTTAATGAGTTTACAGATATCGCTGTTAAGTATGAGCAGCATAAAAAAGGGCGTTCAATTTATGGCTTTTCATTCTCATTCAAGCAAAAGAAAACCGTTAACAAAACTAATCAAGAAGCTAGAGATCAAAACACCATAGATATTTTCACCAAGTTAACAGATGCTCAGCGCCATTTATTTGCTAATAAATTATCAGAACTGCCTGAAATGAGTAAGTACTCTGAAGGCACCGAAAGCTATCCGCAATTTGCTGTACGAATTGCCGAAATGCTATTAGATGCTGAAAAATTTAAAGAACTATACCCATATCTAGTAAAGGTTGGCTTTCAAACAAAATAAAGATAATGTTCAGTAATATGTTCATCTGAACATCCTTGTACATGAACAGAGGGATTGTATTGAACACTACAAAATTTAGCGTAATGGACGCTAGTAAAGCTTTCAAAAAATCAAGAACTACCATCTATGAAGCTTTAAAAAATGGTGAACTATCAAGGGATAATGATGGTCTAATAGATTTATCAGAACTCATCAGAGTTTATGGTAATCCTATTGGCGTACAGCAAAGTACACGTACTGAACACGTTCAAAAGAATGTCCCTGTACAAGTTCATTCTGAAATTGAACAGGTATTAAAAGATCAAATTAATTTGCTTAAAAGCCAATTAGATTTAGCGAATCAGCGAGAAAAATCCTTGATGCAACACATTGAAGATTTGACTCATAGAATAGAATTTAAAGGTAATTTAGAACAGTCCAATACTGATGATAGAGTTGATGATGAACAAACGACTCCTATCGCTACAAATACAGCCGATACTCAAGCAATAAACACTCAACCTGAAGAACAGAAAGTTCAAAAAAAATTAGATAACCAACATCAAACTCAATTAAAAAAACGTGGCTTATTTGGCCGTGTACTGAATGCTGTTTTTGATAATGACTAAGGGAGAAAGATCATGCCGAAACTGAAAGACATTGCCCTAGGCATTATTGTGGCCCCGCTGTTGATCCCGATCATGCTGATCGCATCGTACCAGGATAAAAAGGAGCTGAAAAAAGAGCTGGATAAACGCCAAAAAGAAAAAGACCAGGCATCCTGATTATTCAATTGAGCTAATCAAAATCGTGAAACATTGCTTAAATAATAGGCGTGGAACGTGAAAAATCATAAAAAAAGCCCGAACAGGGATGCTCGGGCTATAAACTAGAAACTACAGTGTTGAATTATAAGGATAATTATACAGCATTTCGTATAAGGTGTATTATGTTAATTTTTAGTTAATATAAAATTTAGATAGCTTCTGCAACTAATTTTAAAGCTGATTTAATTTTTTGCTTATTCTCATACATTTTTTTGTCAGCTTGTTCTGCTGCAAAATATAGCCCACTACTGGGATGCCTCCTATAAGGCAAGACATCTGATCGAGAAATTTTTTGCCAAGCTCAAGCAGTATCGTGCCATTGCCACACGCAATGATAAATTGGCTCAAAACTTCTTATCAGCGATCTACCAGGCTTCAACAATCATCTGGCTTAATTGATGACACACCCTAAATATTTCTAGAATATTCTCTTAAAATCTCATACACCCTAATTTTATCTTCATATATAGTTTTCTCTATCACCTCATTGATCTCTTCATTCGTCCACTTTTGAGACTTAGCCCTACAAATGAATATTGATTGCAAAACAAATTTGTGCTCACCTTTTCTCAGATAGAGATTCTTTACTTTTTTTTCCATAAGAAACAATTAAATAGCTTACTCCTTCTAAATTCTATACCAATTAGAAAAACTTCACTGTTAATTAAAACTTAATAAAATCCTAAACTTGCAAAATAATCTAAATATCAGTTACTTAATGATCAGAAAAATATTATTATTGTATTATTAATGTTTAATATTTGTTGTTTGTATGTTCTGGATTCTTATAGCAGTTCTAGTTTTGATTAGTACACTATTAATTATTTCTATGGTGAAGGAATATCTTAAAAATCCTTTCAGATAAATGACTCAATTTTAATCCATTTAACATAATAGAGCTTATACGAAACGCAATTTAAAATATTATTGTTTTTCATATAGTTAAAATTTTTTCATCCCCCTGAAAAACAACAAAAAACCGACTTGGAAACAAGTCGGTTTCTTTTTAAGCAAAACTGTAACTTTTAGCCAATAAAATTGATCAAAAAATATTCTTTTTTGCGTTTTTTCCTGATTTCTCAAGGGTCACAGTTTAGAAATAATCCCCAATTTCTGCGGACAACTCTTGGGATAAAATAGGCCAACTTTGTAAGCTAAAACTTACACAGATTTAAGGATTTTGCGGATATTCATAACCCCTTGTATTCAATATCATGAAGTCATAAGAGAACAGGACGTTCCGCAGAATAAAAATAAATAATCGCACAAGGATCGGCGGCACGACAGGAGTTATGCCAAGCGAACCAATACGAAAAAGCCCGACAGGATGTCGGGCTTTTTTACATTCTATGTTCAGTGATAGGTTTAAAGTAAACTACGATGAATTACATATAAATTATTCAGAATGAAATCTTTATCAAAAGAAAAGGTCCTCGATTTTTTTTCATTAATGGCTGTTTTAATTCTGATTGTCTCTTGGTTACTTCCTGTATTCGATGGCATGAAAGGATACGAACTTTTTGTATATTCATTTTTCTTA
>NZ_VOZA01000077.1:0-7711 GCF_013420015.1 Acinetobacter sp. YH12039
CACGAGCAATTGTTGGATGGAAAGTATCTACACGGATGAATACAGATATGGTGCTCGATGCATTGGAGCAAGCATTGCATGATCGCGGCATGCCAAAGAATGTGATTCATCATTCCGACAGAGGTGTTCAATATCTTTCAATTCGCTATACCAATCGTTTAGAAGCAGCAAATTTACGAGCATCAGTCGGTACGACTGGTGATTCATACGATAATGCTTTGGCTGAAACGGTGAATGGCTTATACAAAACAGAGGTAATTGAATATCTAAAAGCAGATTGGCAAGGTTTAGCAGATGTACAACTTGCGACACTAAACTGGGTAGATTGGTTCAATAAAAAGCGTGTACACAGTGCACTGGGTTATGTATCGCCTTTTGAGTTTGAAGCAATGTACTATGATAAGATTAACCCGTTAGGTCAGGTGGCCTAACTTAAATAAAAAAGTCTCCGACAAACCCGGTACGGTTCAGTTGATAATTTTATTCATCATATTGAAGTTTTGAGACCCAAAGTAATTTTATTTATGGGTAGTAAGCTTATTAATTTTCTGAGAAATATAGATGTTTGGGATAGGTTTACTGCTATTGTTGGTCCAGAAATAGAACCCTTAAAAAGGGTACAAAAAACAGATTTTGATGGTACTCGATTTAAAGTTTACTTTGATAATTTTGAACAATGCCAAGTTGTGTGCTTACCACATCCATCTAGTAGTAGAGGTCTATCTGATGAATATATCAAATTATTTGAACCAGAATTAGGAACAATCATTACTGAATATAAGAAACAAAAGGGTATTCTATAAAACTAATTATGAAAAAAGTCCATCTCATCCACGCAGATATAACAGCTTTTGCTGTACATGCCATCGTTAACTCAGCAAATAAATCTTTGCTTGGTGGTGGGGGACTTGATTATGTGATTCATAAAAAAGCTGGACCGTTGATGAAAGAAGAATGTATTCGTCTAAATCAAGAAAAAGGTGGATGCCCTACAGGTCAAGCAGAAGTAACAACAGCAGGTAATCTGCCTGCTAAATACCTTATTCATGCGGTTGGACCACGATGGTTAGATGGCGAACACAATGAGCCACAATTGCTTTGTGATGCTTATAGTAATGCACTATTCAAAGCTAATGAAATTCATGCACTCACTGTTTCTTTTCCATGTATTAGTACAGGTGTTTATGGTTTTCCACCTCAAAAGGCTGCTGAAATTGCGATTGGCACTATACTCTCTATGTTGCCTCAATATGATCATGTTGCAGAAGTATTTTTTATCTGCCGAGAGGATGAAAATTATTTAATTTATAAGAATCTTTTATCGAATATCGATGATCCAAATATTCAGATTCTGATTTCTTAGTTTAAATTATCGAAAGCTCGTATAAGAATTCAGCCACAATTTTGGCTAATAATTCATGTTCTTCTTGTGATTCAACAATATCGACCATCAAATCATCTAAACCTGTTTGTTCCTGAATGGTAACACCTTGAATTTCGAGATAAGTCAGCATTACAGCTAAACCAGTTCTTTTATTACCATCAACAAAAGCATGACCTTTTGAGATAGCTATACCAAACCATGCTGCGATCTCAAAAATGTCGCTTACATTACTGTAATACATCTGCTGATCTATACGGCTTAATACGCTTTCTAGCTTTTCAATATGACAGCCTATTCGCCCTACGCCAGTTTGTAATAGGATCTCATCATGCACAGCAATGACGAATGTTGAGCTAATCAAACTCATTTATAAGCAAGCTCTTGGATTTCAGCTTTATGCTGATTAATGACTCGTTTTGCACTATGCATCACAACACGTTTAGTCGCTTCGTCATTGCTAAATTGGATTGGTAATACTTGACCCGAAACCTTTTCACGATTTGAAATTTGATCAAGGCTATAGTCTTTTAAACGCTTTCTCATCTTCATCCCCCTATTAAAAGAGAATTTCATTTTAGCCTAAATTAAACAATTAAGTACGATAGTGAGGATCTTTTCTTGGAATAGCATTTTCTGAATCTATATCAAAGAAATCATAAATTTTAGTGGCTGTTACTGTGTTAAATAATTTTTTGTCCATATACACGATTGCTTTTCCTTTATTTGTGTCGAAAATTACCCTACCCCTTGGAATCTGTTCATATTCATAATGACGTAGTTCTGGGTATACACTTTGCATATTTTTCCAATAATCGACATGTGTATATGGACTATCAATTAAGCCTATTGAATCTGCATCATTTAAATTGAATGGATGAGCTATGCCAATAACTTGCTTTTGCAAAAACCAAAAAATTCCTATTTTCATTTTTCATCAACTGATTAATTTCCCTAAAATTAACATAATACACCTTATACGAAACTAAAAATGGGAGCTTTAAGCTCCCATTTTTGCTGAGTTTTTCAATTTTTAGGTAGTAGCCTAGGCTTCAATAAATTACGCACCTAAACGCATTAACTTTTCTTGAATCGCATCACTGACAAAGGCATTTAGAGAATTACTTGATGCTAAAACCGCCTTACGGTGCAATTCAGGGCTAATACGGACATTAAAAGTGCCTTTGAATGGTTGATCAGGAGATTTTCCTAGTTCAGCACATGATTCTAAATAGCCGTCTACAGATTCCTGAAAAGCTTTCTCAAGGGCTTTTAAAGTTTCCGCTTCATAGGTAATAAGATCACGAATAAAAGCAAGTTTTCCAAATAACTCACCTGTTTCAAGATCAGGCTCAATTGTTCCGAGATAACCTTTGTACTTTAAATAGCTCATAAAAATCCCTCCTGCTTGAGTGCCTGTTTTACAGCTTTCAATGCCCCACCTTTGATTTCATTTTCAGGGTGTGGTCTATGCAGTAAAATCATATGTTCAGTTTTTTCATTAAAAAACCGAACACGAGAGCCTGCCATTTCAAATTTTTCATAGCCGAGCTGGCTCAGTAAAACGACTAAATCTTTATATGGAAACGTATTTTTTGAATTTCCAAATTTTTCCAGTAACTTTTCCGTTTTACCCATACTTCAGCCCTACTGCTATTGCAACTAAGTATAGTTACTTTTAAATAATAATTGCAACTATATTTAGTTGCAATTTCGTATAACAACCCTTATGTTAAATCAGGTTTAAAACTTAATATCATGTGAATTAAAGTAGGTCGGATCAAACTCTATCTCTCCTATTTCATCCTCGATAATTTGCATGTAATCGTCATATCTTGGATGTTTGGGGTCTTGTAATGCATCTAAAATATCAAGATATCCAAAAATTCCTCCAATATCTTCAAATGGAGCATGATTTTGACCATCTATACAACATGGATATTTTTTATTTAAATCAGGAGATTGTCTGCTTTCTACAGTAATCAAATGTTCCCAACAATCGCCAAAATCATATGTATATATAATTTTTTTACCTACATGTAGAACTTCTTTCAATTTTTGTCTTTTATTGATCTTTTCATGCTTAATAGTCGTGAATTCATGTAAATGGCTATCTTCCCAATCAAAAGCAGATTGAATTGCCTTATGGAGCCTAGATAAAGTAGCTGCCGATGAAATTTGAATAGTTCTCCAGATTTCAGGATCACTACCTAGCAGACTAATTTTTAATTGAAAAACTTCATCAGAAGATTTGAGCTTTACAGTTCCCATAACAGCCTAGTTCTCAAAAAATAGTTTTAGTAAATCTAAAATTAACATAATACACCTTATACGAAATGCTTTTTAAAATATCCTTGTTTTTCATAAAGTTAAAAAATTTTCATCCCCCTGAAAAACAACAAAAAACCGACTTGGAAACAAGTCGGTTTCTTTTTAAGCAATTTTGATACTTCTTGCCAATAAAATTGATCAATATTTAATCAATTTGTCATTTTTCTCTGCGTTATCAAGACAGCGCTGGCTTAAATTATCCCCAATTTCTGCGGACAACTCTTGGGATAAAAATCCACCAATTTTGTACGCCTGAGCGCACATGAATTTAGGGATTTTGCGGATATTCATAACCCCTTGTATTCAATATTATGAAGTCATAAGAGAACAGGACGTTCCGCAGAATAAAAATAAATAATCGCACAAGGATCGGCGGCAAGACAGGAGTTATGCCAAGCGAACCAATACGAAAAAGCCCGACAGGATGTCGGGCTTTTTTTATGGCTTAAATTTCTATAACTGAGTATTGATCTGATAGCGTGTATTACGTCCCCCACCTTCCAATTTGACGATACAACCTTTCTCAAGTAAGTCAGATAAATGACGAGTAGCTGTCGCCTTACTTGTTTTAGCAACTTTTTGATATTGTGACGCGCTAATACCATGTTCAAAGCCATTTTCCCCACCGTCTAATAAACGATTGAGGACTTTGCGCTGTTCTTCACTCAGGGCTAAATTTGAATATTTATGCCAAAACTGGCTTTTAAATAATGTCCGATTGATCTGTACTAAGGTTTTTTCAAGGCTATCATTCAATGTATCTAAAAACCAAACTAGCCAATCGGTGATATCAGAATCATTTTTTTGAGTTTGTTCTAATATCTCATAGTAACTTTTACGTTTACTTAATATCGCAGTAGACATTGCATACAAACGGATACTTTGCTCATCCATCTGAGCTAAAGCAAGGTCTGTAAGTGTACGTGTAATACGGCCATTACCATCATCAAAAGGATGTAGAGTAACAAACCATAAATGGGTAATGCCTGCACGTAATAAAGGATCAAGCAGTGAATCATCTAGGCTGTGATTAAACCACCCTATAAAGGCATTTAATCGCTCTGCTAAGCCTTCTCTTGGCGGTGCTTCAAAATGTACTTTAGGATAGTCCAATCGACCTGAAACGACCTGCATAGGCTCTGCCCCCCTAAGTTGACCAATGCGTAAACGGTGCATTGTCCAATCTGGGTCATTGAAAAGCCAACGATGCCACTGCATGAGACGATTAACAGTCAATGGTTGCTTAACATCGTTAAGCGCATCTAGCATGATATTGGCTAAACCTTCTGATCGATCTGAGCTTGGATAAGGCTGTTCAAGTGTGACACCTAAGCGTTGAGCTAGAGATGATCGTAGTGAAAAAACATTGATCGTTTCGTTTTCAATCGCAGATGAAGCAACAAGATTGGCAAGCAGAGTATCTAGGGTGAATTGCTCTTTTGCTAAATCATGCTGACTTTGCCCCAGAATAATCCCTATTTTTTGATGTATCTGTCTGGTTTTAGGTAAGATAACTGAATCTAGCCATGTAAAATTTGTCCAGTTTTCTGCTTGCCAAATCCATTTCTGCATTTTCAATCGCTCATCTAAAATTTCAGATGAGTTGAATATAGCACTTATTCGGCTCATAACAAGAGCCGAATATGATAATTAATCAGCTCATTTTTTATAGGACATTTTAAATAGTTTATCGCATAGACATTTTAATTGGTGAATAACAGAAATATATCGGCTTTTTTATAAACAAACTTGATATGTTTTTCCAAAAAATAGAGATCATTTGAGAATATTTGTATTTTCTACTTTTAAACTCAATTATTTTTAGGGGGATGACCTGAGAGCTATTAGCTCTCGTTTCTTACAATGCGTATCGTATTGGTTTTAAAATACTATCTATAAAATTTTAAAAATTTTTCCACTTACAGTACTTTGAAAAAACATTTCAAAACTAGGTCGAATATCTTCTCCATCAATGGTGATATGTCTTATATTTGAGTGAGATTGCGTATCGGCAAAATGATGATCTACTGTTGCTTGAATAGCTTGTTTAACCCCAAACTGGTCTTTTACGTTGAGAGTCTGTTTAAACATATATATCCCCTTAATAAAATTATAGTGGTAGAAATCTACCCCAATTCTTAATACTTGTTGATGTTGGCTCTAAGCAACTTTATGACTTAATTTAAATAGCTGATTTAAAGAAGTGTAAAATGTACGGCCATCCAAATTTAAATCAACCTCGATTCCAGATGAAAGAAGGACTCTTTTACCTACTTCGATTTTTTTTGAACCTTGACGTGTATTTTGCATTTTATGAAGAGGAATTAATGAAACAATAATTTCAGTACCATTTTTAGATTTTGCAATTAAATTACTTAATTTCAACAAATTTCATCCTATTTTTTAGAAATATTTTAATTTTTAAAACAAATTTTGAAGTATAAAAAAAGCACTCATGAGTGCTTTTTATTACTGTCTATTATTACTTAGATAGCAACAATATTTACAGCATTCGGTCCTTTTTGACCTTGAGCTACACTGAATTCAACTTGCTGGCCTTCCATTAAGGTTTTGAAACCTGAACTTGCGATTTCGCTGAAATGAGCAAAAACGTCTGGACCTGATTCTTGTTGAATGAAACCAAAACCTTTAGTTTCGTTGAACCACTTAACAGTACCTTTAACAACATTTGAGTTTGACATAATATATCCTACTGATTTTTAATAATTTTTAGTCATTATATTGACCGATTATAACTTGAAAAATAATAAAGAATGAAACTTAAAATCTAAAAAACGAAGGATTATGACTAAAACTGCGATACTTAAGGAAGATTTACCGAAACGAGACTTTTTTTCTAGTTGAGTTAAATATACAGTAAAAAGAAAAATAATCAAGTTTTTTTAATAGTTATATTTATTTTTTTGATAAAAGAAAATTATATTTCATAAAAAAGCCTTATAGTCTCTCTCGGAACTATAAGGCTTATTAAGCGCTGTTAGTTTTCTCTTAATCACTTACTTTCCAATGTAAGTTAGCTGTTTTGGCCCTAATTGATACTTAGTCCTTAAACGCTTATTACCTACTATCCTTAGCAGGTTATGAGTACAATTATTTTATCGATAGGTAAAAAATTTAGATATAAGACAAAAGACAAATATTTGAGAAAATCAGTTTAAAAAGCTAACAATTCCACACTCTCCCTTATCTTACCCAGATATTTCCTTAGGTAAGTATTCAGGCTCACAATTAGACAACGCTGTTTGATTTTCAAAGAACGTGGTTACAGCAGATTAGAAATAGGCCAATTATTCGGATTTAAAATTTAAAATTTTTCTAAAATTAAGATAATACACTCTACAAAAAATCCCGTGATTCGGGGCTTTTACTTATTTAACATAAAATCTCTTATGCGAAGTCTCTTTTGTTATTCCCAAGTAGAAATGTCCTACCTAATAACCAAATAGAAATGTCCTATATGGACATTTCCAAGTCAAGCACAGGATTGAATTTCGTTGTTCAATCGCTGTTTTCTGTGCTTGTCTACGTGGCATCTTTTGAGAACGATTGCGTTTGTTTTGGTGTTCCAGTTGTTCATGCTGTTGTTGAATATGTGCCAGCACAGAACCCAAACGTTTATTCTCAACGATCTCTCTCTGGTTGAGCAGAGGTGGTTCCACTTGTTTGAACAACTAAAAGCGTATTTATAAGTGATATTCTGCTCTAGTTAAGCCACCTTGTTTTGTTGCGGTAGCTGATCATAGTAAAACTCATTTGGTGTCATTTTGTCTAGACTCGAATGAGGTCGTTTCAGATTATAAAACTCAAAATATGCACTCAATTGCTTTTTCGCATCTGTGACACTGCTATAAGCTTTGAGATACACCTCTTCATATTTAACGCTCCGCCATAATCGTTCAACCATCACATTATCAACCCATCGACCTTTACCATCCATACTGATTTGAATGCCATTTGATTTCAATACATCAATAAATG
>NZ_VOZA01000078.1:0-7678 GCF_013420015.1 Acinetobacter sp. YH12039
GCTTTGCATACGATCCTCATCTACACTCAAGTTATCTTATAGGGGTAACAGAGTTAGGACATCAACAATTCAATTGTAGAAAAAAAATTATTGATAGCTATCAAGGTCAAACTTTCATGCTTGAACCTGAAGAAGTTCATGATGGTAATGCACCAGATCCTCTCGGCTTCACTTATAAAATGATGCATTTAGATCCAGCATGGTTAAAAAAAAGCTATGAAGGAATATTTAATGAGCCTATCGAACTTGCTATCGAATCAACCCTACGTTCTGATCCTCAACTTTCACATTTGATACTTTCAACCTACAATATATTGAATAACAATGAATCTCAATTGATGAAAGATACGTATTTAGATCTTTTATTAGAAAACTTAAAGCAGAATAGGGAGGCTTTAAGGATGTAAATAAGATATGTGAAGGAATTTCTTTTCGGATTTCATTTATATAGATTTGAAGAATTCTGTAGTCTCGTTCCTGCAGTTTAATTACTCGGTACGAATATTCATTTTTGATTTTTGGCTTTTTTGATCGATCATCGAACTCATCATCTGTATTTGTAATAATTAAACTAAAACTATGATTCTGAATTGATTTTTTAATAGAGTTGGTTGTTAGTAGCATAAGCTCACCAATTCTAAGACCATAGTTGAGCATGAGATGTATGATCAGAAAGTTTCTGAGTTGTACATTTTTAGATCTAAAAGGATTTAATTCATTGTATTTATTAGAGTTACTTGGTGAAATGACTGAATACAATCCTTTAATCATTTCCTGATTCATGCTCTTAAAATTATGATTTATCTCACTTTTAATTGTCTTATTGGCTTTTGAAAAATTATTTATAATTTTTTTCTTTATTGTCATATATTTATTCAAGTTTTCTTTAATTTTTTGAATTTCCTTCAACGTAAGTTGTGGCTGTGATTGCATGCTTAAGTATTCATTAATCAAGAAGTTGTAAAACTTTAAGAAGGATCTAACTCTATGACCAATTGTTGTGTAATTAATATGTTCTGAATTGCTTAGCCGTATAAGATTACTTTCAAGTTTTTTATTATTTTCTAAGTAAACAATGAAATTATCAATTTCACATTGAATGATCTCAAAATTATAGGATGTCGAATAGAACGACTCACAAAAGGACGTGGCAAACTTTTCAAACCAAAATTCATACCAAAATTTTATTGCGATTAAATCTGCATGCTGCGTAGAGATACTTTGAAATCTAAGAAATTTCATGGTGTACAGCATAGGGTACATACATGGACAGAATGAATCTAAATCAAATAAAAGAATAATTTGATTTTCGTTTGAGACTTTCTTTTCTAAATGAATTGTTTTTAAAGCAAACATAGTAAAGTTTATGAATTATTCTTAAGGTCAACATATCATATTTTATGATTGAAATAGAAATTAGTTAAGTTATTGAATCTTAGTTCAAGAAAGAAAAATATGAAGTTATTGTTAGGTGTATCGGAATTGTCATAATTATAATTCTCAAAGGAGTAGAAAAGGCACTACCCCACAATTTTTTTCTCTCAAAATGTCATTCACTGTCATTTTTTAGTGGCAAGTACCAGGTGCAATTCTTTTTACGGTGTATTACACCGTAGATGTTTTGAGTGAGCTTAGCTGGCACCGTAAAAGTTTTGATCGACAAAATATCCAAAGTCAACTGGACTGTTAATCCATTTGCTAAACAAAACGTGAAACAGCAAATTATTGTAGTCTATATATTTTTCATAATTGTTCACGATACCTAAGTTCAGCAAGTTTTTTTCAAACTCAATGCGTTCAATGGGTTCTGATTTCACAAATGCATGGATGGATGCTTTGATTGTGGGAGGAAAATAAAGTGTCATCCTAACTACAGGACCCTGCAACGTAGCAATTCCTGCAAAAATCCATTTAAAACAATGACTTATTTCAATTCTGCCATCTGCAAGCGTTTTGTGGGGATGGAGGCCGGAATCATTAAAGTATCATCCTAATTTTCGCTCAACCTTGGAAAATGCTGAGAATCGTAAAAATAAAGTTTCATCCTTTCCGCTACTAGTTCAAGGCTTTCTTCCGGCCGCCGGCAACAACGCTGCTTGGCTGAGGCGATCCACTTGCGCTACCGCTCACTGATCAGATCGAACTTGAACTCGACGAGCAGCCAACCATCAGGCCGAGCGTGATCGCCAAAAAAAACGGATCATGCGAAATCCTTCGTTGAGTTTGGCGCGGGTTTTAGCAAATCAGCTGGCCCGCGATCCGGTTGAGAGTGATCCGAAGCGGTCCTTGACGACCGGCACAAATCGGCCGATTCTGTTGAAAAAGTAGCTTTAGCGGCAGCCTGCCGATCAGGTGTGCCTGCTGTCGAAGTGGCTGCAAGCCACTTCAAGTTGCCTTCCGGCGTTTCACTGAGCGTCCTTGCTCAGGTTTAAGGGTTAATTTGAGGGTTTCTGCTCGTAGCAGGCATACCTATCCCGTCAGCGGTGGCCCTTGAGGCAAAAGCTTGGCCATGCGGCGCAGGTTCTGCACCATCGCAGCCAAGGTGAATTCGTCAGTGGCACCCGTTAGGCCACGCAGTCGTAAACGGTCGAGTTTCATGATCCGTTTGAGGTGGGCGAAAAGCATCTCCACCTTCTTTCGTTCGCAGCGAGAGACGAGGTACTCCGGTGTCTTGGCGATGCGTCGAGCCACGTCGCGGGCAGCCTCATGGATGCTGCGGACGATCTTCCGATTCGGCGTGTTGGGGCAGCATTTCGCTTTCAACGGGCAGGTGGCGCAGTCGGTTTGGCTGGAGCGGTAAATGACGGTTTTGGCCTTAGTTACCCGCGACCTTTGCTGGGTGAAGGCGCGCCATTCACTGCGTAGCGGTTTGCCGGCTGGGCAGCGATATTCATTGGCGTCCTGACTCCAGTGAAAGTCGTTACTGGAGAGGCTGTCGTCCTTGCGCTCGGTCTTGTCCCACACCGGCACATGCGGTTCGATGTCCTTTTCTTCGACCATCCAGGCCAGCATCGGGGCGGTGCCATAAGCGGTATCGCCGATAAGGCGTTCCGGTGTGAGATCGAACTGCGCCTCGACACGCTCGACCATCGTCCTAGTCGAATCGACTTCGGCGGTACGGTGCGCCGGGGTAGCTTCCACGTCCATGATCACACCGTGCTCAGTGTCGATCAGGTAATTCGTGGAGTAGGCAAAAAAGGCCGGGCCACCTGGCGCTGCTGTCCAACGGGACTGAGGATCAGTGAGCGAAATTTTCTTGGGAAGAGCCTCAGCCAGCGCCTCTTCATCAAGGGCTTCGAGGTACTCGCGCACTGCGCGGCTGCTGAGCTTTGGATCGTTCCAATCGACCTCATCTCCCGCCACCCCACGTTGCCGGCTGGCATCCGCCTTAATGATGCTGGCGTCGACGGCGAAACCTTCACCCTTGACTAGGCCGGCTGCCATGCAGCGCCGCAGCACCTCATTGAATAACCAGCGGAATAGATCGCTGTCACGAAAACGCCCATGGCGATTCTTCGAGAAGGTCGAGTGATTGGGGACTTCGTCTTCCAGACCCAACCGGCAGAACCAGCGATAGGCCAGGTTCAGGTGCACCTCTTCGCACAATCGCCGCTCGGAACGAATGCCATAGCAAGTAGCCGACGACCAGCATGCGCACCATCAACTCCGGGTCAATCGAGGGACGCCCGATGGGGCTATAGAAATCTGCCAGGTAGGCACGTAGATCACTGAGATCCAAGCACTGGTCGATGCTGCGCAGGAGATGTTGGGCCGGGACGTGATCTTCCAGATTGAACGAGTAGAACAGGCGCTGCTGTCCTCCCGGTAACTGTCCCATCATGCTGTTCGCCCCCACGCTCGCTGACAAAGCAATTTTGCCAACGGCATGGGGAGGCCGCTACTTTTTCAACAGAATCGGCCGCACACAGCCATTCGGCTCAACAGAACCCTGCCTTTACCCCACCAAACTCCGGAAACTCGCCCGGTAGTCCGTCGGCTTGAGATGCACATGTTGGCTGAGGTCGCCGGGTAGCGTGAACAGGCGCGGACCGTCCCGAAACTGGAACACGCGATACAGATGGAATTGATCGCCCGCCTCCTTGGAGAATTCGAGTTCGTTGTGGCTGACCAAGAAAGACGAGCCTACCCCGCCATTGGTGGTTTTCACCTCGATGAAGCGCTCATGGGCGTCCTCTTCGAACGACAGGATGTCGAACCCCGCACCGTCTCCCTGGGTGTCGGACACCCAATCCAGCCGCTGAAAAAGCTCTGGGTGGCCGAGCTCGGTCAGGCGTTGCTGTTCGTAGCCAATCACCCACTGCTCCCCTGCCCGGCCCAGCTTGCGGTTGGCTTCATCGCGAGCGGCATAATCGAACTTTCGCGGTAGGCGTTGCCGTAGAGATGCCGGGGTACGCACAAGCACTTCACGGGCGGGTGGTTCTACCAAAGCCGCTCGGTAGGTTTTGTCACCCGGAAGTTTTACCTCCTCCAGGGCATCGACAAGAGCGCCGACCGTCTGCTGATGTTCCAGAACGTAGGCGTGTACGGATTTACGCAGCAGCAGTTGGCTGTTGCCGCGTGGCTTGTAGCCGTTGATATAGGGCAGGCCCAGGGCATCGAGTACGGCGCTAATGTTCTGGTGCTTGAGCTCGACTGAAGACTTGCTGCGACCGTTCAGCAGTTGGCGCAGTGCCTGGTTGTGCTCGGACTTGTTGTACGGCTCCCCAGCCGCCTCGGCACGCAGCATGTCGAAATAGTCTTCGACCGTGGCCAGGACCTCTTCTTCGGACCAGTCTTCGCCGATGCGAATGATGCGAAACCCGAGCCGCGTCAGCGCCGGAACGACGGTCGCCTCGCCACCGGAGAAGCTGTCAGCAGTGAGCGGGCCCTGCTCGGGAAATTGCTTGCCGAAGGCCACACCGGCGATGGCCTTGGAATCGCAATCGGTGCCGGTCTTCGGATCACGTACCAGGAAGTCGCGGGACTTGCCGTAGCCGTGGCGCGCCAGGAATTTCGTGCGGCCCAGTTGCACGAACTCATCGATGGCAGCCTGCACGGCGGCGGGGCTTCGAAGCTGGGAGAGTTGAGACACAGGGTCCTTCCTTACTGTCATGGTGTGCCGGGAACCGCCGAGCCACGAGATTATGAGTAGCCCCTGAACAGAAACGTCACGATAAAAGCCGTGAACGCCACCAGGCCCATTAAATCCCTTGCGTATTTGCAGCCCGTGCTGTCCAAACCTGTACCAGGTCCGATCAACACGCTCCAACCATTGAGGTACGAAAACACCGCCTGACCGAACAAAAAATGCGTGATAGCCGCCGCAGCCATGACGCCGGAATCGTCAGACAGGCTGTAGCTGTTGACCATTGCCCTGTACGCCTGCATCTGAAATGGCTATTGCCCTGATGGGAGCCGGCTTTTCAGCCACCGACACCAGCGATGCCGTCAATATTCTTTACCCGATAACCATGACCGTACAAGCTAACAAGGCCTGGCAAGCCAGCGGACTTAAAAAGTCTTTTTTTCTACCATCCCACAAAAAAGTTCGTGGTGGAGAAAAGATAAGCTATGCAAGGCTTTAGGAGACGTGGTTTTTCAGGATGACGAAGAACGATTCGGCGCTAGGTGCAACATAGGTGCATCGCACGAGCGCTAGGAACGGCGAAAAAAGGCGGACGTGGCGAAATCGGTAGACGCAGCAGACTTTAAAATTGGAGTGCCCGCGGGGAAATCCGCGGAGTAGAACCGCTCAAAGTCGGGGAACGCTAACGGGCAATACCCTAAGCCAATCCCGAGCCAAGCCCCTTCGGGGGAAGGTGTAGAGACTGGACGGGCGGCGCCTAAAGCCTTCGGGCAATGGCGAAGGGACAGTCCAGACCACGAACGTCATCAGACGGCGGCGAAAGTCGAGGTGGTACGAAAATCTGCTTCTCTGTGAGAGTACGGGTTCGAGTCCCGTCGTCCGCACCACAAAGCCAAACATCCCTGCGATGATCGACCTCTGGGCGTTTGGTCGTGAGCCCGCCACCCTCGCGCTACGCTTTGCGCAGGCGTCGAAGGCGATCAGGTGCGCCCATCGATTCCGTCGAGCACCATCGCTGCGAGTTCATCGCTGGTGTGTGCACCACTATCGAGAACACGGGTTGTGCATGGAAGCCGTTCCCTTGCGGCCAAGCATCGGGCGACATTCGCTAATCGCCACTCTCGAATCTCCGCATTTCGATTCGGGTCAGGATGCATGGTCTGGTTCGCGATCCGGTGACGCAATAGGTCCTCGTTGAGCGTCAGAAAGATGTGCAGCAGCTGATCGTCGATCCGCCTTACCCCGTCGAGTATCTCAGTCAGATAGTCCGGGTGCACGAGCGTCATTGGGATGATGATGTCCTGCGAGTAATTCCTTCGAATCTCCCTGACCGCCGCGATCGTAAGTCCCCTCCACAAGGGGAGATCCTGATAGTCTCCGCTCGCTGGCATGGGGACCGTTTCTTTCACCACGAACCCGATTTCCTCGGGGTCAAAGATCAGCGATTTGGAACGCCGATCGCGCAGCCGCTTAGCGAGCGTCGTCTTTCCGGCGCCGAAAGGTCCGTTGATCCAGATTATCATTGTCGACGGCCTCTAACCTGAAGGCTCGCAAGAGCGCTCGACGGCCTCGTGCGGAGGCACGATCGGAGTGGTTCCGAAATGCTTCTCAAGATAGGTGACGCCGAACGTCACGATGTCCTGCGCGTCGAACAGGTAGCACTGAGCAAAGCCCACGACACCTTCTCGATGGCGACCGAGCTTCACGTAAGCATTTGCTATAGTTTCAACCGCATCCGGCTTTCCTTCGATAGCAAAGCAATCGAGAATGCCGTTTGAATCGTAATCCGATGCCGTTTTCCAGGCGACTTCACCGTCTCTTCCAAGCATCGGCATCTCATACGTCACCCACCGTTTGTTGGGGATATCGGCAACCGCCTCGGCGTAGTGCAATGCGGTAACGGAGTTTAGCGGCGCACCCAACAGCAGGGCCTTCCCGCCAAGGCGAACGAACCGCTCGACGGGCGATCCTTCCCCCAAGGCGTGACCGAGTTCGTGAGGCTCCGTCAGCGTTTCAGCCAGCGGACCAACCGCGACCATCGATGCATCGGGGTGCGCGCTGCGCCGCGCGCCGGGGGCTTGAACCAGAAATTGATTCAGCAGGCCGAACCCACGGTAAGTCCCGGCTGTTGCGGGATCGAACGGCAGCCAGGTACGGCGGGCTTCGTCATCCAGCCGAGCGCCATTCAGAGTCTCCTCGTAGGGTGATCGGTCCCACGACGCGTATCCCATCACAGTGCCAGTCGGCCCAACCGCGGAGCGTAACGCGGCAACGACCGTCTCCGCTCCTCCTTCGACCGGACCAATCGCTTTAAGTGAGGCATGCACCATCAAGAGGTCACCGGTTTGGACTCCGAGTTTTTGAAGCGCCTCCGTTATTGCCTTCCGCGTATGCATCGCGATATCTCCTCTAAACTGCAAAACACTATACCTATCGAGATATCACTCTACTATACCTATCGAGATATAGAGGTGGTCCCACTTGTTTGAACAACTAAAAGCGTATTTATAAGTGATATTCCGCTCTAGTTAAGCCACCTTGTTTTGTTGGGGTAGCTGATCATAGTAAAACTCATTTGGTGTCATTTTGTCT
>NZ_VOZA01000079.1:0-3662 GCF_013420015.1 Acinetobacter sp. YH12039
CTTTGGCTGTAATCGCATCTTTCAGTGCAGTGTGCTTCGCTTCTGCCGCTGCTACTGCTGCTTTCGCCGCTGCAATTGCTGCATCAACATTATCAAGCACACCATTGCTGTCCGCATCGTTCACATTTGGAACGGTGGTGTTCAATGCATCTAATTTGCCTTGCAATGCAGTTTTGTCCGCAGATGCTGGCAAGTTGGTGACTAAATCTTGCGCTGTGCCTTTTAAGCCATCCAATTCTAATTTAATCGCATCTAAGTCTGCTTTGTCCTGAGGATTGATCACGCCGCCTTTGGCTGTAATCGCATCTTTCAGTGCAGTGTGCTTCGCTTCTGCCGCTGCTACTGCTGCTTTCGCCGCTGCAATTGCTGCATCAACATTATCAAGCACACCATTGCTGTCCGCATCGTTCACATTTACAGTAATCACAGGGTCAGTTAATTTATCCAAGCGTGCATCAAGTGCATCTTTGGCTGCTTGTTCTGTCGATGGTAATGCATCAACTTTTGCTTGAGCTGCTGCTTTCGCCGCTTCAGCATCAGTCTTAGCCTTTTCAAGCGCCGCTTTTTCGGTCGGGTTGATTAAACCGTCTGTGTTCGCTGCTGTTAAGGCATCTTTCGCATCTTGATACGCTTCTACTGCCTTATCAACCGCCGCTGTTGCTGCTTTATATGCTGCTGACGGTCCTTGGTCGCCCCCACCATTTCCACCATCACTACCGCCGCCACTTAAGCCTGCTGCCAAACCTCCCACAGCAACTGCCCCTGCAGCCCACGCCCAAAGAGGCACGCCCTCTGAATATAATAATGGCTCAATTGTCGTTAATGGCTCATACACCACTTCAGCAAGAAATGCGCCTGTTTCATCCGTTAACTTCACCCAAAGCAACTGATTGCCATCTTCTAATACCAGACTGTTATCGGTTGCTGTCGTGGTGCTATAGAAATTTTGAATCACAATAACTTCACCGCTTTTTAAACGAATGACAACATCCGCTCCATTGCGCTGAATCTCTGAAATATCTGCTTTTGCAACCCCTAATGTCACCACCGAGGCTTCGGTGAGTGCAACACTATTCTTATCTGTCGTCTGAGATAAAACCTCGTGTCCTTCTTTTGCAACAATTTTAATACTTGGCATGCTTTCACCCTGATTGTTAGATTTTAATAGCTAAAAAGTAAACAAAAATACATAGACACCATACAATATACTAGAAAGAATGTGAATCACCTTGCATAATTTTAATTAAACTTTAAATGTTATACATATTTCTATGTATAGCTACCTCTTATTTCTGTTCGTATAAGCCCCAAATTTAAAATTAGATCTATTTTATTCAAATTTAAGTTACAACCTGGGTGTAGGGTCGGCGTAATTCTGTAAATTTATCTTTCAATGACTTCGTATTTTACCTAGATGGAATCACTGCATGGGCTTGCTGATCCGCATCTGCAATGACCTTACGGTATTGTTTTATGTCATAATCCTCATCTGTATAGTTGGATTGACTATGTAACCCACATTCTTTCAGTAGGCCTGCAATTTGAAGTGAATAAAAACAAGTATAAATTTCCGCACTGGGATGAAATTGAAGCAATGTTTGCGGAAGATGATGAATAAATTGTAAATCGGTACTGAATAAGGTATCAAGAAAGGCAAAGCGCTGCCCATCGACCTCATTACTCCAGACCACTTGTGTCAGATATTCCAGATTGAACTGATAGCAAATCACGGTTCCTCGCGACACCACGCGAAACTGATTGAGCTTAAAGCAAGTTGTTAGACTCTATTAGATTGTAAATGTCTAATTAGACTTCTTTAATCTAATAGGATCTAATCAGGCCAATAAAGTACCCTCCTTACCGACTAAGTCGGTTTATTTTATAAATCCATTTTTTTGTGGTTTAATAGACATATATAGACATAAGACCCAATATTATGGATTTAATATTCAAAAAACCTGAAGAAATTGTTACTTTATTATGTGAAAGGCTTCGCAAAGAAAGACTTTATCTGGAAATGACTCAGGCAGACGCTGCTAAACGTGCTGGTATTAGTGTGAATACAGTATCTAATCTAGAAGCTGGTCGAAATGTCTCATTTGAAAATTTCGTACGTGTTGCCATGGTATTGGGCCGATTAAAAGAATTAGAGGAACTCTTCAAACCTCATTTAAACAGTGTAAACGACATTCTCCGCTATGAGAGCAATACGGCTCGCCAACGTATCAAAAGGAAATAAATCCATGCTCAAAAAACTTAATGTTTACTACAATGGATGGGGTGAATATTGGCTTTGGGGTACACTGGCCTCCTCAACCGCAATCACAGGTCGGCCATTAATCGCCTTTGAATACAGTGCAGAAGCGATCAGTAAAGGTTTAGAACTTTCCTCTTATCTACTTCCGTTAAAAGGTGACCCATTAAGAACGAACTTTCCTATACATCAAATGGGATTGCCAGGTCCTATATATGATGCCCTACCCGATGGTTGGGGCATGCTCCTTATGGATCGCTTATTTAAAAAAAATGGACTCAATCCAGCACGGATTGGGCCATTAGAACGACTCACGTATATTAATACACATGCGATGGGGGCATTATCCTTTGAACCTTCAGCACCTGAGTTAGCCTTAACTGAAAATATTCCACTGATTAAACTCGCTCAAGAAGTCCAGGAAGTTCTCAAAGGAGAAGGTGCTGAATTTTTACAGCATTTATTAGTTATGGGTGGATCACCACAAGGTGCAAGGCCAAAAGCACTCGTCTATCGTGATCCTGTCACCAACGAATTCTCAACAGTTAGCTCACATCAACATGAAGCCTGGCTGATCAAATTTCCCGCACAGCAAGAGCATCCTGAAGTTTGTGCAATTGAAGCTGTTTATGCAGAATGTTTACGTCATTGTGATATTGACACCCCTGATACTCAATATTTTACTCTTCCGAATGGATTAACCGCATTTGCATCAAAAAGATTTGACCGCCATGATGGTATGCGTATCCCTATGCAAAGTTTAGCTGCCTTCACCGGAGCTGATTTTAAATCACCAGGGAGTTTAGACTACAGTAACTTTCTTCGCGCTGCACACTTTTGCACCAATGATGTTCGCGAAAAAGCAATTGCATTCAAGCGAGCTGTTTTCAATGTAGTCTTCAATAATCGAGATGATCATTGCAAAAACTTTTCATTTCTGATGTCCCAAAATGGGCAATGGAAACTCGCCCCTGCCTATGATGTTACTTTCTGTGAAGGGCCAGGTGGATATCATCAAATGGATATCATGGGTGAGGCACTGGATATTCCTCGACAAGCTCTTGTAAAACTTGGTACTCAGGAAGCAGAACTTTCTGCCCAAAAAGTCGATGAAATTATTGGCTCGATTTGTAAGGTTGCAATCCGATTCAGCGATATCGCTCATGATCTATTACCTGGACAAATTCAAGCAGAGACTCTCCAAATGATCCAAAATAGGATTGAGCATAATATTCATTTATTGAAATGAATATAAAACATTTTCATGAGGATTAAGAATCATTATATTAGATTTCTTTCATAAGTCATTTTTCACTCAGCTCCAAGTTATAAATTCCAGCAATTAGATTGAATCTTAATGCTAGTCTTTTGCCTCGATTGCGATATCGCTCAGCAAGAATTTTGAAGG
>NZ_VOZA01000080.1:0-6966 GCF_013420015.1 Acinetobacter sp. YH12039
AGTACCAGCGTACGGCCCACAGAATGATGTCACGCTGAAAATGCCGGCCTTTGAATGGGTTCATGTGCAGCTCCATCAGCAAAAGGGGATGATAAGTTTATCACCACCGACTATTTGCAACAGTGCCATCGCGAGTGGGTCAGGGTGGGACGGCTTAAAAACCCTTGTTGCAATGGCAACCAGGCTGACCGCCACCATGGCCGACGATCCGCTCAATCATGTGCTCGACGGTTATCACCGCTTCCGCCGATACGCTCCACGCATGTTGCGCCTGCTCGATCTGCGAGCTGCGCCCGTTGCACTGCCGCTTCTGGAAGCGGTGACGGCCCTTCGTACCGGTTTGAACGATGCCGCGATGACCAGCTTCTTGCGGCCCAGCTCGAAATGGCATCGCCACCTTCGGGCCCAGAGGGCTGGCGACGCTCGCCTATGGGAGATCGCGGTGCTGTTCCATCTGCGCGATGCGTTCCGCTCCGGAGATGTCTGGCTTACTAGGTCCCGGCGCTATGGCGATCTGAAACACGCACTCGTTCCGGCACAATCCATCGCGGAAGGCGGTCGTCTCGCTGTGCCATTGCGGCCGGAGGAATGGCTGGCAGACCGGCAAGCTCGCCTCGACATGCGGTTGCGCGAGCTTGGCCGTGCCGCTCGCGCAGGCACGATCCCGGGCGGGTCGATTGAAAACGGCGTTCTGCATATCGAGAAACTCGAAGCCGCCGCGCCGACAGGCGCCGAAGATCTGGTGCTCGATCTCTACAAGCAGATCCCGCCCACGCGCATCACCGATCTCCTGCTGGAGGTGGATGCGGCGACCGGCTTCACCGAAGCGTTCACCCATCTGCGCACAGGAGCACCCTGCGCTGACCGGATCGGGCTAATGAACGTTATCTTGGCGGAAGGGATCAACCTCGGCTTGCGCAAAATGGCGGATGCGACAAACACCCACACCTTCTGGGAATTGATCCGCATTGGACGGTGGCATGTCGAGGGCGAAGCCTATGACCGGGCGCTGGCCATGGTGGTCGAGGCACAGGCAGCGTTACCCATGGCCCGGTTCTGGGGCATGGGCACGTCGGCTTCGAGCGACGGACAGTTCTTCGTCGCTACAGAGCAAGGTGAGGCCATGAACCTGGTCAACGCGAAATATGGCAATACCCCGGGCCTGAAAGCCTATAGCCACGTCTCCGACCAATATGCGCCGTTCGCAACCCAGGTGATTCCTGCAACGGCAAGCGAAGCGCCTTACATCCTCGATGGCCTGCTGATGAACGATGCTGGACGCCATATCCGCGAGCAGTTCACCGACACGGGCGGCTTCACCGATCACGTCTTTGCCGCATGTGCCATTCTCGGCTACCGGTTCGCTCCGCGCATCCGCGACCTGCCATCCAAACGGCTCTACGCGTTCAATCCGTCGGCCGCCCCGGCGCACCTGCGAGCGTTGATCGGCGGAAAGGTCAACCAAGCCATGATCGAGCGCAATTGGCCCGACATCCTGCGCATCGCCGCCACCATTGCTGCCGGGACCGTCGCGCCAAGCCAGATTCTGCGGAAACTCGCCTCCTATCCGCGGCAGAACGAGCTCGCGACAGCCCTGCGGGAAGTCGGTCGCGTCGAGCGCACCCTGTTCATGATCGACTGGATTCTGGATGCCGAACTCCAACGGCGTGCCCAGATCGGGCTCAACAAAGGCGAAGCTCATCATGCGCTGAAGCGGGCAATCAGCTTCCACCGCCGCGGTGAAATCCGCGACCGTTCCGCCGAAGGCCAGCATTACCGCATCGCCGGCATGAATCTGCTCGCCGCCATCATCATCTTCTGGAACACCATGAAGCTCGGCGAGGTCGTTGCAAACCAGAAACGCGATGGAAAGCTGCTATCGCCCGATCTCTTGGCCCATGTTTCGCCGCTCGGATGGGAACACATCAATCTCACCGGAGAATATCGCTGGCCAAAGCCTTAGCGTAGGATTCCGCCCCCTCCCGCAAACGACCCCATTTTGTGATTTTGAATTAGATAATAATAAGTGATCGGCTTTGCTAATTGATGTTTTTGCTGTTGTCAGCTTAAAAGCTGAACAAGATTAAATAATGGAAATTTGATATGAATATGCGCATTCGTTTGATTGCAGGCGCAATCACCGCACTCATCGTGGGCTTTGGTTTTATGGCCTATGATAAATATACAGGCCGTGAATGGGTCGTCTCACCTGATCAGATTGAAGCGGCTCAAAGCAGTGGTAAAGCGGGTGTGGAAACACGTCCGGGCACGGTTGCGGTACGTGCAATCCGCAGCGAAGATGCGGATATACTGCCATTTAAATGGCTTGGTTATGGTTTGGTTGCAGGGTTCTTTGTCGTCTATTCAACACGCAAACCAAAAGCTGCACCAAAAGCATAATCTTTAAGTTAATCATTTTAAAAGCCTCGCTTTGCGGGGCTTTTTTATGTTGCATCTGCTAAGTTATTTTGTGGCTTTCTTCATTTCCAGACCGGAAATTAAAGCATCCAATCCATATTCAAAGGCAAAATCGGCACCTTCCGCATCGAATGTATCAAAGGCATGAGATAGAAACTGTGATGGCTGTGCAGGGGCTTCTTTTGAGGCTTGTTTGCGTTCAGAACTATCTTCGAGGGCTGCTTGCTGCTCACTGACAGAGCCCGTCGTATAATGACTGACAATCACTAATGCCCGTACGGCATCGGGCTGTTCAAATCCGCTCTCACATAAAAATCTGATCTGTTTTTCCACGCGCTCATATTGCGCACTGGTTGGGCGTGTGCCCGCATGAATGCGTGCGCCATCACGATAAGAAAGCAGTGCGCTACGAAAGCTGAGTGCATTTTCTTTTAAAAAGACACGCCAGTCTTCTCCTGTCTGAGGCACGGTGCGGGTGTGATTTTTTTCTAACATGGCTTCAGATAAGGCATCAAGCAGGGCGCGCTTATTGCGAAAATGCCAATAAAGAGCAGGTTGCTGCACCTTCAGGCGCTCGGCCAATTTTCGCGTTGTTAAATTGTCAACACCGACTTCGTTGAGAAGTTCAAGTGCAGCCTGAATAACGGTCTCACGATCCAATTTGGTCATTTTATTGCATTACCTCTTGACAATTTATCGTTGATAAAGTTTATTATCGCCAACTTATCAATGATAAATAAAAGTCACATCTATGTCAAAATCACTTATAACCGCACTCATTGTTGTCGCGCTTGATGCGATTGGTTTGGGATTAATCATGCCGGTGGTTCCGGCTTTATTAAATGAATTTGTACCGGCAGAGCAAACAGCATTTCACTATGGTGTTTTTTTATCGCTTTATGCGTTTATGCAGGTCTTTTGCGCGCCCGTTTTAGGGCGGTTATCTGACCGCTATGGACGGCGGATTATTTTGCTGGTTTCATTTTTAGGTGCCACGATTGATTATAGCATAATGGCGGCAGCGCCTGTTTTATGGGTGCTTTATATCGGCCGGATTATCTCAGGTGTTACCGGAGCAACTGGTGCAATCGCGGCATCAATTATCGCTGATACAACTAAACAGGAAGAACGTGCGCGTTGGTTTGGTTTTATGGGGGCGTGTTTTGGTGCAGGTATGATTGCAGGGCCTGCTATTGGCGGTGTTCTTGGTGATATATCTGTGCATGCGCCCTTTGTGGCAGGGGCTCTTCTCAATGCAATTGCCTTTTGTTTGGTGGCTTTCTTGTTGCCCAAAACGCCGTCACAACCGCCTGAAGGACAGCCAGCCAAAATCAATTTGTTTGAAGGCTTTCGCTTCAATTTTGCAGTTCAGGGACTTGCCAGCTTTTTTGCGTTGTTTTTTCTTATGCAGCTGATTGGGCAGGCGCCCGCCGCTTTGTGGGTGATTTATGGCGAACAGCGCTTGAATTGGGATATTGGCACAGCAGGTGTGTCGCTGGCCGTTTTTGGTGCAGCACATACATTCGTACAAGCTGTTTTAACCGGCACTCTTTCAAAGCGACTGGGTGACCGCGGTGTGTTGCTGCTTGGAATGGGCGCTGATATGTGCGGGTTTTTATTGCTGGCTTTTATCACGCAAAGCTGGATGGTTCTGCCGGCAATTTTTATGCTGGCCACAGGCGGCATTGGTATGCCTGCTTTGCAGGCCATTATTTCAGGTCTTGTTTGCGATGAAAAACAAGGTGCTTTACAGGGAACTTTAACGGGGTTGACGAATATAACCTCGATTATCGGGCCGGTCGGATTTACGACGCTTTATGGCTTAACCGCGGGGCAGTGGGATGGTTGGGTTTGGCTCGTCGCAGCAAGCCTTTATCTTATTGCTATACCATTATTGCGCCAGTCAGCCAGTTTATTGCGATCTTAAAATCTTGGCGGGAGATCAAGCAATCCCGCCAATAAAACCGCTGAGTTCATCAAGACGCACCATTGCCATGCGCATGGTGCCACGGCAATTTTGAGCTTTGCAGCGTGCGCGTCGTTCAACTTCGTCCAAATATAATTGCTCGTGTCCTCGAATTGAGCTGATCATTGCCTTATTGATATAAACAAGGCGGTTACATTTCTTGCAGGTCATTTCTAATCTTTGATGGTCTGCAAGATCACTGGCTTTATAGCGGGTTTTCCAGTTTCCGGGTGGGGATGCCATTTTCATCACCAGAAGTCTTCAGGTGAGGGAATACGGACATAGCTGATTTTACCGCCCACATGGGGTCGTTTGCGGGAGAGGGCGAAATCCTACGCTAAGGCTTTGGCCAACGATATTCTCCGGTAAGATTGATGTGTTCCCAGGGGATAGGAGAAGTCGCTTGATATCTAGTATGACGTCTGTCGCACCTGCTTGATCGCGGCCGCGATAGCTAGATCGCGTTGCTCCTCTTCTCCATCCGCGTTCCAAGCTGCGGAAAGGCACCCATAAGCGTACGCCTGGTCGAGCAGGCGACGCGGATCGACGTCCAGCGCACGAGAGAATGCGTCCGCCATCTGTGCAATGCGTCTAGGATCGAGACAAAGGTCGTCTCTGTCAGCCGGATCGTAGAACATATTGGCGGCGCCAAAGCCCACTTCACCGACCAGACCGACGGGATCTATCACCAGCCAGCCGCGACTGGAGAACATGATGTTTTCATGATGCAGATCGCCATGTAGCCCACGCAGTTCCGAGGCATTGCTCATCATTTGATCGGCTATAATCGCCGCGTGGACGTAGTCAGTTTGACAACCTGCGTTTTGATCATCGCGCGCCCGCTGAAACAAAGCTGCAAAGCGATCCCGGATCGGGAGAAGGGCAGAAGGCAGGGGTTCCTCAGATGCGGCATACAGCTTCGCCATTAGTTCCGCTGCAATTTCGGTCGCCTGGTAGTCGCCGTGCTCGGCAACGATGTGAGAGAGCATTCGCTCCCCGGCATATTCGAGCAACATCAGATTGTTCTCACGACCGAGCAACCGGACTGCTCCCCTCCCATTGCGCCATACCAGATAGTCGGCCCCGCGCAGTTCATCAGCAATGTCTTCTATAGGTTTCAATCCCTTGACGATTGCAGGAGTCCCGTCTGGCAATGAAACTTTCCAAACGAGGCTGGAAAAGGTGTCCGCACGCAATGAGAACAGGTTGCGAAACGTGCCAATGAGCAGGAAAAACAGGCGGCATGAACATCAACCCCAAGTCAGAGGGTCCAATCGCAGATAGAAGGCAAGGCGTTCGCGGTCGGGGGCTTCGATCCCCAATACATTGAATAGGACAGCGAAGGCGCGCTCTGCTTCATCTGGCGCTGCCCAGTTCTCTTCGGCGTTAGCAATCATGAGTGCCAAATCGGCATAGCGATCTGCTGTTCCGAGCCGCCCAAGGTCGATCAGACCCGTGCATTGAAGAGTTTTAGGGTCCACCATGAAGTTCGGCATGCAGGGATCACCATGGCAAACAACCATATCGGTGCGCTCTTGGTCGAGCCGCACCGGTAGCTCTCGTTCGACACGAGCCAAAAGATCGAGCTGCGGCGTACTCTTGTCCTCGTCCGGTAAGAAGTCGGGATTGACGGCATTGCGGGACACCACATCAACGGCGCGTCCGAACATTCGCGACAGCCTGCGCTCAAACGGACATTGATCAACCGATAGGCTGTGAACAGCGCCAAGTTGCTGCCCCATTGACGGCCACGCTTTGAGCAAATCCGCTCCAGACAGATCAGCCGCCGGTACTCCCGGAATTGCCGTTATCACCAAGCATGCACCCTCCTGTTCCTCCTGCCAGTTGATCACCTCGGGGCAAGCCACACCTCGACCTTTGAGCCAAATGAGGCGGTCACGCTCTCCAGCGAGCTCACCGCGGCGGGAAGCAGGTGCGATTTTCGCGAAGGCATGCCCGTCACCACGTCGAAAAACAAAATCACCAGATTCTCCGCCTCTGACAGGCAACCAGTCAGAATGCGATTCACCAAAAAAAATATTAGTTCGATTCAATGGAGGTTCCTTCAGTTTTCTGATGAAGCGCGGAGGTGGCTCATTTGTCTTTTCTCAACAACAACAAAATAATTTTATGGGGTAAAGGGGTATCCCCTTTCGGACTTCCAAACTTAATGAAATTAGTTTGGTAAAGTGCCCCATTCTGGAAAACCATTATAGCTTAGGAAGGCATTGAATCTCAATGGCAGGTATCCTATGCTTGAATGGTTTTTTAGGTATGGGAATTACAATGACAAATGAATCTTTAGAACAGAGAATTGCTAAGCAGGAAGAACGCTTAAAGCAACAGGAAGAACGCTTAAAGCAGCTTAAAGCTCAAAAGCAGGCTAAAGACGCTCGTGAAAAGGCAAAACAGAAAGAACAAAATCGAAAAAACGATACCAGACGTAAAATTTTACGGCACTGTTGCAAATAGAGATTTGAGTCGATGAAGTTCCCTTTAAAAAGTGCTTAGAGACCGAAAACCCTGTTGATTAGACACACTTCACCCTGAGGCTGACCATAATAAAATGACGATGCTTGTCC